>NZ_JMKW01000027.1 GCF_000686565.1 Helicobacter bilis ATCC 51630 | reverse complement strand
GTTATTTTGCCATTACTTAGTGTTTTACAAACATGAATGATATTTCGTTTTAAATCTATATCCTCATATTTCAAGGCAAGTATTTCATTTACTCTCATGCCTGTAAATAATGCTATTTTTAGATAAAGTTTTATGCGATTATCTATTAAATTATCTTTATCTAGCAGTCATCTCTTGCATAATCATCACTAAGTCTTACAATATCATCTTCGCCTAAATATTCTCCCACTTGCACTTCTATCATAACAAGATCGATTGTCCCCGGGTTTGTTAGCCTGTGTGCGTGTCCCATAGGGATATATGTGGATTGATTTGGTGATAGAAAGATCTCTTTATCTTCAATTTGGACTAATGCACTCCCACTTACAACAATCCAGTGTTCATTCCTATGATAATGTTTTTGCAAACTTAGTCTATGCTTTGGTTTTACCACAATGCTTTTTAACTTGTATGTAGGACTTTCTTGCAGCACGGTGTAACTACCCCATGGTCTAAAAGCTTTATTGTGTATCTCAACTAATGGACTTTTTATAGAATCTAGCTTGGCTACAATATTTTTTACATCTTGTGTATAGCCTTTTTTTGCTACTAAAAGCGCATCTTGCGTATCGATGATAACACAATCATCTATCCCCAATGTTGCTACCATTTTATTAGACATAATGAGATTATTGCAAGAATGGAAAGCAATGCTTTGCTCATTCATCGCATTATTATTAGAATCTTTTGGTAACTCTTCACATAAAGACTCAAAACTCCCAACATCATTCCATGTAAAATGACTTGGAATCATATAAAGTTTATCAGTCTTTTCCATCAAAGCATAATCAATGCTTTCATCGAGTAAATCCTCACTTAGTTTTCTACCAAGTCGCACAAATGCGCTCTTTTTATCGCGTAAAGAAGATTCCAATAAAGTATTACAGCACTCATAAATCTCTTTAGCATGGACTTTCATCTCATCTAAAAGTGTTTTTGCTTGATAGCAAAACATGCCACTATTCCAGTAATATCCACCTTTTTCTAGGTAGATTTTTGCTTGTTTTTCATCTGGTTTTTCATGAAATGCTATAACTTTATGCGCTTGTTTTGTCTCATTATTTTCAACTTGAATGTAGCCATATCCTGTGTGTGGTCTATCTGGGGTAATGCCAAATGTTACAATATTACCCTTTTCTGCAAACTGACATGCCATCTCTACACAAGCCTTATACGCATTATCATCATGGATAATATGATCACTTGGAAGTGTTAGGATAATCTCATTTGGATTTTGTTTTGCCACAAGCATTGCCCCTAGTGTCAGGGCTGCTGCGGTATTTTTACTCAAGGTTTCTAGGATAAACATATCTATGTCTATATTGAGCGATTTTGCTATATCAAGGGCTAGAAAATAATGCTTATCATTTGTGATAACCTGCCAACTATCATTTACGCTTAAAAGCTTAGCGTTTCTCTCTAGCGTCATCTTAAAAAGGGAATCTTCACCGACTAATTTTGCAAATTGCTTTGGCATAAGCTTCCTTGAAAGGGGCCAAAGACGCGTCCCACTACCACCACATAAGATTGAAATAACCATATTTTTCCTTTTTTCTAGATTATCGCTTTATTATTCTAGAATCTAGCCTAAAGTGTTTAGCAAACACCAAGCAATATTACATATCTTATAGACTCACAATCTCTATTTATCCTTACCAAAATGAATGCTAAAGTTGATTTCAGAACCATCAAGAATTTCATGTAATTTTTCTTTTGGTGTATTTTTGAAAAAATCGATAAGAGAATTTGCATCAAGCTCTTTTACATTGTCTTTATTGATAGTATCTGTTGTGCTGAGAGTGTCTAGCGGCGCTTCATTATTTAATGGCATTGCATCATCTAGTTGCGTTTCATTAAGATTAGATTCTATTTCTTGTGTATCTGTTATGCTAGATTCTGTGTTAATGGCTGGTGTATCCCGTGTTTCATCAAGCTTATTTTGATTGAGTTGATTTGGATTAATATCATTTGGATCAATACGCACAATATCTAAATCTGTAATCTCGCCTAGTGCTTCTGCTAACTCTGTTTCTGTGAGATTTTCAAGTGCTTCTTCATTGGAAGGTAGGGCGACATAGAGTGTATCGGGGTTAGTTTCTAGAGACTTTGTTGAGTTATCATTGGAAGTAATATCGCTGGATTCTAAAGTGTCAGTTGAACTTTTGGAATCTAGCTCTGCTAACATATCATCAAGCATATTAGAATCTGTATCTATGCCATTTTGCGTATGAGTTTCTCCATCAATTAAGTCTTTTTGCAAATCTAGCTCACTGGAATCACTATCGCTTAAAAAATCTGTGAGTAAGTCATCTGCATTATCTAAATCCATGCTGTCTTTATTCTCTGAATCTAGCAATTCATCTTTTATATCATCTGCTTGAGATAAATCTGTATTATCATTTAAAGCCACTTCATCATTTAAGGCTTCTAAGGCTTCATTCACTTCTGCTAAAGTGTCTTCTTGTAATACTTGTGGTTTGCTATCTGGATTCTGTGTGCCTAGCTCTTCATCGATATTCAGCATTGCTTCTAAATCCATATCTATTTGGTTAGAATCTGGTGCTTTTGTGTCATCTATTTCTATGCTTAAATCTTTGTCTAAATCCCCATTTAAATCATCTAATGTATTAGATTCTAAATCTGGGGTGCTAACTGGAGAATCATTGGAATCTAGCCCATCTAATAAATCATTATCTAGCTGTTGCGTATCATTTGTTTCTACTTCTTTACTCTCTTGTGATTGCAAATTGAGTTCATCATCTAATTGCAATAAAGAGTTAATATCATCTTCTTTATTTTCGGTATCTAGTGATTGAGATTCTATGTCGTGCGTTATGTCCATAGAATCTAAATCAAGTGAGTCAAGTAATAAATCATCAGCTTCTTTAGATTCTAGATTTTTAGATGTTTCGCTTTGCTCAACATGACAATCATTAGAATCCATATTTTCACTATCTTGTGCTTTAGATTCTAGTAACTCACTAGAATCATCAATAAGAGATTCTAAACTCTCATCTTGTGCTAGATTGTTTATTTCTTTAGGATTAGAATCTAGACTAGATTCTGTGCTGTTATCTGTGTTTGTAGCCTCATTTATAGTTTCATCTATTTGCAAGTCTAAATCATCAAGGTTTATATTCTCTGTTTCTTTAGAATCTAAATCTTTTGTTTGTGTTGTAGAATCTATATTTTCTAAATCTTGTAAATTAGAATCATGCTCTATTTTAGAATCGTTTGTTTCATCGCTAGATTCTCCACTTAATATCATATTATCAAAGGCACTATTTAGGGCGGCACTCAATTCATCAAAGGCATCATCGAGTGTATTTGTGGTCGTGGTATCTTGTGTGGCTTGTTTGCTTAGTGTCTCATCAAGTCCGCTTAAATCAATGGAATCTATATCATGTTCTACACTTGGTTTGGGTGTTGATTTAGGGGCTTGTGTATCTAAATCCATATCCATTAGCCCCATATCATCTAACTCTTTTTTATCTATTGCTGTAAGATTATCTGTGCTTGTTTCTGTAATGTCAGCCCTAGATTCTATGCTATCATCTTTTTCTTGCGTTATATCGCTTTGCAAGGCTAAAGATTCTAAATCAATATTGTCTAAATCGCTGTTTGCTGATTCTGTGTCTGCGTCCGCTTCTATATCTTTTGTGCTAGAATCATCACTTACATTTTTTAAACTTTCATCATCTAATATATCATCTAAACTTTCATTTTCTAAAGATTGTGTATCTGCTGTATCATCTGCATTATTTTCTTGCTCTTTTGCCTTAAGCTCTTCTTCCTCTTTTTTTGCCTGCATGAATTTCTTAGGGCTAGGCTGCAATAAATCCCTTTCATCATCGCTTAAAAACAAATCATCTTCATCATCGCCAAGACTATCTGCTGCTTCTTTTGCTTCCTCTTCTATCTGTGCTGGGATACCTAAACTAGCAGCTTTTAGGGCTGATGAATCTACAATAGAATCAAGATCAAAGTTTGCTAAATCAAGCGGATTATCACTGCTTGGTTTCAAATCGCTTAAATCGCTATCAAATATTGAGCCAACTCTGTGTTCTGGCTCTTCTTCACTCTCTTTAATAGAATCTTCTTTATCGGTAGTATTGTTTTCTTTTTCTGTATTTTCATCATCTGTAGAATCTGCAACTTCTTCTTCACTCGTTACTTCACCAGCAGCTTGAAGATCTGAAAAATCAAGTGAATCTGGATTAAAATCAAGCATAGAATCTGTATCTTCACCCGCAATCTCTTCGGCTTCTGCTTGAAGTTTTGCTGTGTCTATATTTATGCCATCTGGCGGGGTAATTTCTGCTGATTTTAAGTCCATATCAATTTCATTAATGGACTTTACATTATCATATTCTTCTAGCCCCTCATTTGATATTTCATCATCTGCTTCTTTTATCTCGCCCTCTTTTGGTATGCAGTCATTAAGGATCTCTAAAATATCTGTGGGGAGAAAGGGTTTTTGTATCGCAATATTAAATTCATGTTTTTTAATCTGTGTTTTACGCGCAAAAAGTAAGCAGACTTTCACTTGGTCTTGCAGGGCGGTTAGTCGCTCAAGATTTTTGCCTACATTCTCATCATCTACAATGATACATATATAATCTTTTGGTCTAAAATCATTAGCAATGCGTGCTACATTTTCAACCTCAAGGTTTAGCTTTTTACTTGCCATGCCAACAAGCTTTTTAATAACTGGATTCTGATTGATGAGTAAGACTTTCATATACGCTCTCTTAAGAAAATAATGATGATTATGACAAAAACTGATAAATTTAGCATTATAATACAAAATTGTTTTATTTTTATATAGTAAGGATTTAAATGCAAGAAAATACACACTTTTTACCGACAAGAAACATGGGATTCAATAAAATGAAGAAAAAAGTTATAATAACATGCTTAAGTGTAATGTATGCTTTTATGCCATTATCAGCGATGGAGAAAATCTATCTCATGCCCTACGAACAACAAGAGGCATTAGGCGAATTGCTTAGAGTGATTAAACAAGCAAATAAAAGCATTGATATTGCCATTTATAGCTTTACAAATAGAGAGATAGCAAAAGCCCTGCGTGATGCAAGTAGTAAGGGTGTAAAAATAAATATTATCTATGATATGGGGCAAAAAAGTGTCAATAATAGCACCATTGGTTACCTTGAGAAATTTGCAAATATCCATACTTGTTTGCTAGAAGGAAATCCCGCAAAAAATGGCAAATACAAAGGCATTATGCACCATAAAATGATTATTATCGATGGGGCTTTAGTGGGATTTGGTAGTGCAAACTGGAGTAAGAATGCGTTTGAAAACAACTATGAATCATTATATTTTACAGATTCTAAAGAGATTATCCAAAAATCACAAGGTTATTATAATAAAATGCTTAAAGCATGCACACCATTTATGAGTTATTAATATTTTGTTTCTTAGTGTTGCTTGGGGGAGATTTTATTGTGTAGAATCTAACTTATAGAATCTATGTTTGTTTGTAAGCATTTATTTGTAGCTTCTAAATGTCATATTAAAAAGTTATAGTCTCTTGTGTTGGTGTTATCAGTAGGGAGTATCTCTAAGAGTATGCAAGAAAAGCCCATGTTTTGTAGTTGTAGATATAGGGATTCACTGCCCCATTCTATGAAATGTAAGCCTTTATTTGCTAAAGATTCATAAAGTCTAATCATAGCGTATTCATCATTCTTTAAATACAAATCATAATGAAATATTTCGTTATTATACTCATGTAAAAAGGCAAAGGTAGGGGAGCTACTTGCAATGCCCTTGTGTTTGCAATACTCATGCACGAGATGACTTTTCCCCATGCCAACTTCACCTTTTAAAAGGATAATGTTTATAGGCTTTTTAGTGTAGTTATTTTGCTGTTGCAATAACTTGATAAAATCTATAATTGTGCTTAGGTTATCCTTTGTATTTGTGCTGTGAAAAATGCTTTGCATGTTGTTCCTATTTAGAGATTATTTTTTTAAAGAGATGATATTATCGGCAATACAAACCAAAACCTTATTGTGAATATACCTTTATTGTAATCACTACTCAAAGTGGCTATTTGATGACAAAAATGCTACCACAACCAATTAACAAAATGGACACAAAAAAGGATTGAAGCAGAGAATCCTTTTTATCTGTTTTGTTTGAAATTGATATTATAAAAATAAACAGCGTATTGCAACAGCTAGATATTTGCAAAAATTACAAAATAACCGAAAACAAAGTATGCAAGATTGTTGCAATATTAAGCTATGTTTATAAAAACTAGAATACATATACGCAAAAACAACAGGTATAAAAACTTTTGGTGTGAGAGGAATAGAGTATTATGCTCCTAAACATATCGTATCGCACAAAAGCTGCCATTTTACACTTTTTAACACATATAATAATATTGTTGCTGATTGTGTGCTCATTGCCAAGGGCTTTTTGGTGAAATTAGCGATGAAGCATATTGCATGAAACCTAAGGTATCAATTGCATATTGAAAATCATGTAGATCGGCAACACTTTTGCATTTGACTTGCCATTATGGTAATATTTGCATTGTATCATTGTGTGTAGATAGCCATTTGATTGTCATAATCTTATACGACTTAAATAAAAATTCCAAATATACATATACCCCTATGGGTATATTAATCATGTTTATGTTATACTCTGCTTTTATTTTATATGGATTAAAATATGATTGAAATATAAGTGAGTTTATATGCAAAAATTTATTTTAGAAAATCTTGATTGCAATTCATGTGCGAATAAACTTGAGAAATCTTTGCAATCTATGCCTTGTGTAGAGAGTGCAAATATAAACTTTAGCACAAATACACTCTATATAAAGACAAGTGATATAGAAGCGATAAAAGCACAAATTGCTAAGATAGAACCAGATATAATCGTGCGTAGCACACATGAAAACACGCATAATGTGTCTTATAAAAAAGAGTTGTCTCTGCTTTTAGCCCTTCTCTTTGGCTTTGCTGTATGTATGTTATGTTTGCATTATACACCTTTAGAATCTAACTCTTTTATCAAGTCTTTTAATATGATACTTGGTGTTAGCTATGCAGTGCTTTTGCATTATACAGAATCTCTATCATTTTTGCACGGCGTTTTTAGTGCAATCACACCCTTTCAGATTCTAATCTATATCATTTTGTTGCTACTCTACATTATCGCGGGATTGCCTATATTTAGGGCAGTATGGCGTAATATGAAAAATAAAGTCTTTTTTGACGAAAATACGCTTATGTTTATCGCGACTATTGCGGCATTTTGCATTGGCGAGATAAGCGAGAGTGTGGCAGTTATGCTCTTTTTCCGCATAGGCGAGTTTTTAGAATCTCTAGCTCTCAAGCGATCTAAAAAATCTTTGTATGATTTGCTAGATATTACACCAGAGATAGCGCATTTACAGATAAAACAAGTAGATTCTAATAGTATGGATTCTAGCGAGACGATTTGGCAGGATACTCACCCAGAGTTATTAAAGGTTGATGATATAATCCTTGTAAAAGTTGGCGAGAAAATCCCCGTTGATGGCATTATTATGCAGGGTGAGAGTTCGCTCAATATGCAGGCAATAAGTGGTGAGAGTAAGCCTATCGATGTAGCAAGTGGCGATGAGGTTTTAGCAGGGGCTATTAATATGCAAAGTGTGCTAACTATAAAAGTGAGTAAGCCTTTCTCTCATTCTCAAGTTGCAAAGATAAAAGCCATGATAGAAGACTCAAGCAACACAAAGGCAAAGAGTGAGCAAATCATTACGCAGTTTGCTAAAATTTACACGCCGATTGTATTTTTCATAGCGCTTGGCATTGCGTTTATTCCACCGCTTTTTGATGGGGAATGGCATGAGTGGATTTATCGCTCTTTAGTAGTGCTTATGGTGAGTTGCCCTTGTGCGTTGGTGCTGTCTGTGCCGCTTGGATATTTTGGTGCATTAGGCATTGCAAGTAAGAAAGGCATACTCATTAAAGGCTCTACGCATTTTAGTAACCTTGCTAAGTTACAGCAAGTCGTATTTGATAAAACAGGCACATTAACACAAGGCGTATTTCAAATAGAATCTATAAATCCGCTAACAGATATAAGCAAAGAAAATTTACTAGAGATAGCACAAAGGGCACAAAGATTCTCAAATCACCCAATAGCAAAAGCTATTATGCAAGATTCTAAAAATATGAGAGATTCTAAAAACACGCATATTTGTGAGATAGAAAGCTTTGAAGAGATAGGTGGAAAAGGCGTATATGCTAAGTGTTGCGGAGATAGAATCTTAGTTGGCAATGAAGCTTTAATGAAAGATAAAGGCATAGATATAAGCCCATTCTACACGCACAAAGATACACAAGATAGCGGGTTTAGCATAATCCATATTGCAAAAAATGGAATCTATCAAGGCTATATTACGCTAGGTGATATACTAAAAGAAGAGAGCAAGGAGTGTATGCAGGTTTTAAGGAATCTTGGAGTAAATCCACTTGCAATTTTAAGTGGCGATAATGAAAAAAGTGTCGCACATATCGCAAGAATGCTTGATATACAAAGCTATTATGCGGGATTACTGCCCACACAAAAAGCAGAAAAATTACAGGAATTAATGGGGCTAGATTCTATATCTCATTGCGAAGCTAGTGTTAGTGTGAAAAATAATGAAAAATTAGAATCTAATGCTTGTCATGCTAAGGCGTTAGCTGGAGTATCTAATATGGAATCTCAACAAGATAAGAATCTAGATTCTAACAATAAAGATTTTTCACCTACTGCTCAAAATGACACGAAAATGGAATCTACAACTTGTCATGTTGAGCGAAGCGAAACATCTAAAAGCTTAGAATCAAATTTAGAATCTAAACAAGATATTTCGCTTAACGCTCAATATGACAAGGTTCTAGATTCTAGTAAAAGCGTGGATAAAAATGCTGCGGAAGTATCTTTGAGTGATTTTTCTAAAGAAACTTCGTTTTGTAGCTTTCAAGGTGGAGGCGAAGGGAGTTACCTTGTAGGTAATGACCAAGCCGACACCGCAGAATCTACAAAAAGCACCACTTGTGCGAAGCACCAGTCCAAACCTGCAAAAGAGACAAAGCATAAAATCACAGCCTTCATAGGCGATGGCATTAATGATTCTATCGTATTAAAACAAGCAGATATTGGCATAAGCATTGGCACAAAAGATTCTCATAGTGATATTAGTAAAGAGAGTGCAGATATAATCCTTACAAATCCTTCACCTATGGGTATAGTCCATGCCATAAAAATCGCAAGAAAGATACAAACACTCACTTGGCAGAATATCACTTTTGCATTAGGCACAAAGCTCATTTTAGTCCTGCTTGGTATCGCAGGTATTGCAAATATGTGGCTTGCTGTATTTGGCGATGTAGGTGTCGCTCTTTTAGCCTTGCTGAATGCCTTAAGGGTTGTTAGGGTGTAAATAAAATGACTAACAAGAGATAAACCTAATAAATACTAGAGTTTGCATATTCCATGAAACTTTGTTATAATGCCACTTTTATTGCTTACGCTTTGATGGCTATTAAAGGGATATGTAAATGCAGCAACATGATAAAAAACATAAAAAGTCTCACAACACACAAGCCTTGCAAAATAAAATACGAGATGAAGAAATACAAGAGCTAGAATCTCAAATCCTTGATATGTTTGAGGTAGCATTTCATTTTGCAGGTTTAAAGCCTAGCAATCTAGATGATGCACTGAACTATTATATGGAAGTTATGGAATCTCAAGATGATGATTTACCCTATAATGCACAAACAATTATTGCAAATATCTTGCTTATAAGACAAGACAAACCAGAATGGTTTGACACGCTAAACTAATCACAAAAGGAACTCTATGGGACAAACGATAAATGTAGTAATACTTGTAAGCGGAAATGGCACAAATATGGAGAATCTAGTCCTATCTCTGCATAATAAAACAATCACTCAAGCCATGCGGCAAAATGGCATGAATCTCACAAAGAATAGCACGACTAGAGACAAAGCACCCCTGCAAACAAGCCCAAATGCCTTTATCATAAATAGTGAGACGATACAAGATTCTATGTTAGCAAAAGATCCCTTAATCAATGTCTTAAGCATTGTGAGTGATAATAAAGACGCACATGCTCTTCATCGTGCAAAAAGGCTTGGTCTGCCTACACAGATAATAGATAGCACAGATAAAAACAGACAAGAATTTGATAAGGCTTTATTGCTATATTTAACGAGTCTGGAGAGAGAATATGGGCTTAATTGTATCTTGCTTGCTGGATTTATGCGGATTTTAGGAGCTGAATTTCTAGAGAGATTAAAGCATATAAGAATCCTTAATATCCACCCAAGCTTTTTGCCATTACATAAAGGGCTAAATGGTATTGAAAAAAGCTATGCTGATAGTAATGACTTTGGCGGTGTCAGTGTGCATTTTGTAACAAAAGAGCTTGATTCTGGTATGATTATCTTGCAAGAAAAGATTCAAAAGATTCCAAATGAAAGCCTTGAAGACTTCACACAAAGAGTGCATGATGTGGAATACAGACTCTATCCACAAGCCTTTCTCAAGGCATTCGCTCAAGGCATACATAATGTTTAGATTCTAAGAAAAGTAAAGCTATGCACGGACAAGAGTTATCTACTTTTGCGGTTATTGCATTATTGATTGTAGCAGCACCTTATGTGAGTAGATTTACTCGCATTCCTGTTGCGGTTGTGGAGATTCTACTTGGTGCTTTTGCGTGCTATTTTGGAATCTTTAAAGGCAGTGAAACGCTTAATGTAGTCGCACATGTAAGCTTTTTGTATCTCATGCTTTTAGCAGGTATGGAAGTGGATTTGCGTGGGTTTAGTCGGCTTGGCAAAGAGTTTTACAAAAAGGCATGTTTATATTTTATTATTCTGTATGCAGCAGCGGGAAGCATTGTCTTAATCTTTAGGCTTGAGTGGATTTATATTGCTATTTTTCCTGTGATGAGTCTTGGCATGTTGGTAACGCTTATAAGGGATTATGGGAAAAATCGTGAGTGGCTAAATGTCGCTTTAAAAATAGGCATAGTCGGCGAACTCGTAAGCATTACTGCCCTTGTTGTGGTGCAAAATGGCTACGCACAAAATGTAGGCACAATCACTTCATGGACTTTTTATAAAGCCTTTGCTTTTCTTGCCCTTTTTGTTATAGCATTTCTCATTATCTTTCGTATAGGCAAAATTGTCTTTTGGTGGAAACCCGCTATAAAGCTATGGTTTATGCCGACAAATGATAGCAATAATCAAGACATTCGCTTTAGCTTTATGCTCTTTTTCATTCTCATTGGAATCACAACTTTCATGGACATTGAAGATGTGCTTGGTGCGTTTTTAACGGGTATGGTGATAGCTACTTTTTTTGCCTATAAGCACGACATGGTGCATAAGCTTAATGATATAGGATTTGGATTCTTTGTGCCTTTATTTTTTGTATATGTCGGCTCGACACTCAACCTTAAAGAGATTCTAAGCAATTACAATGTTATGTTACAAGGAATCTACATTGCCTTTGGAATGCTTGCCGTGCGATTACTTGCCGCAAATATTGCCTTTGGGTCGTATTTTAAAAGCATTAAAAATACTACACTTTTTGCCCTAAGTGATTGTATGCCGCTTACCTTTTTAGTCGCCATTGCAAAGCTTGGGCTAGATTTACACGCTATCACACAAGAGCAATATTATTCACTCATTATTGCAGCCACTTTTGAGGGAATCTTTTTTACGATTTTTATTAAGGTTATTTTTTATTCTGTGAGGGGCGGACGCTAGAAAATCTTATATATTACAGATTCTCATATATCTCATAATTGTGATAATACAAACTATTTATTAAGTTTTGCTTTTCACTATCTCATTATATTTTCCTACTAAATACTATAAAATATATAATAAATAAGCACTACAATCTATTTTTTATATAATATTCCTATCTTTTTATATATTTTAAACTTTTATTTTATAAAGATTCTCTCTTTGCCTGTGTCATAGGGCTTTATAGGTAAATATAAACTTCATATTTACAAGTTAAAATAAAAATTAATATTATTTTAATCACTCATTTTAGGAATGCTTATATAACATGAAAACACTCAAAGTCGTTTTAGTAGGGCAACCAAATGTCGGCAAAAGCTCATTAATCAACGCATTAAGCAATGCAAAAATGCGAGTGGGAAACTTTAGTGGCGTTACACTTGAAAAGGCAGAAGCTACACTAAACTACAAAGACTACACGATCACTATGATTGATTTACCCGGGACATATTCTCTAAATGGCTATACGACAGAAGAGAGAGTTTGCAAGGATTTTTTAGATAATGAGAGTTATGATATTATCCTAAATGTGCTTGATTCTACAAACCTAGAGCATAATCTCATCTTAACCTTGCAATTACAACAGCTAGATAAAGCAAAGCTAATCGCCCTAAACATGATTGATGAAGCTAAAATTGATGGCATAATGATTGACACAAAACAGCTAAGTCAAATGCTACATACAAATGTATGTGAAGTCTCTTCTACAAAGAAGCAAAATCTAAATATCTTACTTGACGCATTGATTACCACACATGAATCTTATATGAAAACAAAAGACACAGAATTGACACAAAAAGATTCTAATAATATAAAATGGCACAATACACAAGAAGAGATACAAGAGCATAAACATAACAACATAGGCATTACAAGCACACTCGCACAAAATGCACAAGTTATAGTCAATCATATCCAAAAGGTTACAAAGCCTCGTGCCGCAGGGAGTGCTAAACTAGATTCTATTTTACTACATAGAATCTGGAGTATTCCTATTTTCTTACTTGCTATGTTTCTTGTATTTCAGCTTAGCTTTGTGCTTGGGGATTTTTTTAAAGAAATGATAGAATCTGGTATTGACACACTTGCAACTTTTACAAAAGATTCTATAACAAATGATCTTTTTGCTTCACTCTTAGGTGATGGGATTATTAAAGGCGTTGGGGCAGTCCTTAGCTTTTTGCCCTTGATTGCTACTTTATTTTTGGGATTGAGCCTTTTAGAGAGTAGTGGCTATATGGCTAGAGTGGCGTTTATGCTTGATGGCTTGTTTTTTAAGTTTGGTTTGCATGGTAAGAGTTTTATCCCGCTTGTTATGGGCTTTGGCTGCTCTGTCCCTGCGTATATGGCGACACGAACTTTGCGGAATAAAAGGGATAAATTACTCACACTTTTTATCATCGGCTTTATGAGTTGTAGTGCGAGATTGCCTATTTATCTGCTATTTGTTGGTGCATTTTTCTCGGCAGAATACGCTGGATTTATACTTTTTGGAATCTATTTATGCGGTTTTATTATCGCTTTACTACTTGCTAAGATTCTAAGAATCTTTGTATTTCGCGGGGAGAGTGAGCCTTTTGTCATGGAGATGCCCCGTTATAGAATCCCAACTCTTCGCGTAATATGGTTTAGCGTATGGGGCAAAAGCTATCTCTTTTTAAAGAAAGCTGGAAGCGTGATACTCATTGGGGCTATCCTTGTGTGGATACTTGCAAACTTTCCTAAAAGCACACTATTGCAAGAAGAATTTAATAGAGATATACAAGTACTCGCGACACAGAATCTAAGTGAGAGAGAGTTTGAAGAAAAGCAAAAAATATATGAAAATAATCTTTTAGAATCACAACTTGAATACAGCTTTGCAGGGCGACTAGGACATGCACTAGAGCCTATTTTTTCGCCGCTTGGATTTGATTGGCGATTATCTGTTGCACTTATTACAGGATTTTCCGCAAAAGAGATGGTGGTAACAACGCTTGGTGTGCTTTATGCGCTTGGTGAAGAGGCAGTCGATGATGATTTGAAAAATCAAAGTCTGCAAGAAGAGCTAAGGGCTAGTATCGACACAAAAGCCGCTGTTGCCTTTATCTTTTTTATCATGCTGTATATACCATGCTTTGCTGCGACTATCGCCTTTATCAATGAAAGCGGAAAAAAGATTTATGGAATCTATCTCTTTATTTTCACCACACTTGCTGCCTATACATTCGCATTTATCGGGCATGAAGTCATGGGCTTATTAGGCTATTAGCATGTTAATTTGTGGCATTGATGAAGCTGGTAGAGGCTGTGTGGCTGGTAGTTTGTTTATCGCAAGTGTTATGCTTGATGAATGCTATTTTGAATCGTTTAAAAAGCTTGATATAAGAGATAGCAAACAACTCACACAGACACAAAGGCAAGAGAGAGCAGATTCTATACAAGAGTTTTTGAGAGAGCATGGAGGTAGGGTAAAGATTGTAAGTTTTGATTCTGTAAGTATTGATTCTAAAGGTTTAGGGCAATGTATGCAAATGGGCTTAAAAGAGATTTTACTTCACGCAAAAAAACATCAATGCAAAAGCGTTATATTTGATGGGAATACAAACTTTGGCGTGCAAGAAATTGACACGCTAATAAAGGGGGATAGCAAACATGTCTTAATCTCTGCGGCATCTATCCTTGCTAAAACAAACAAAGATTCTGAAATGTTTACTTTGCATGACTTGTATCCACAATATAATCTTAAAAGCAACAAAGGCTATCTCACAAAAGCCCATATAGAATCTATCGCTAAACATGGCTACAGCCCAATCCACCGCAAAAGCTATCATATCAAAGCTTTAGAATCTCGCTTATTTTAAATCTTTTTATTTTTAAGTCTATCTGCCTAGAGTTTAGTAAATGCTAGATTAAAAGTGAGTAATATTTTAGATTATGAGATACTGGGGCTAAAATAATGTCGGTCTTAAGACTTTGTGATATAGATCTCTAGAGCCTAGCGATATAGTGAAACTATGGAGTAGATTTTGCGATAAAAATGACACGAAGACTTATGGGAATGATATTGTAGGGTATGCTACAATGAAAAAAGATATTCAATTTAGTAGTGTATGTTAGAAATACATTTTACATTATAAGCCTAGAAATTGAAACAGAATTTCAAGCAGATTGTGGCACAAGGCTACAAAGCATTTATAACAACAGAAGCAATGGCTACAAAAAATAATAAATTAGAATGCTTAGAAGTCGTTGGCAATATGCATGAGAATGCAGATCTTTTAGGAAAGGTTAAAGATGTTTGGGCTATATCTCAACATGACAAGGGAAAAGTAAAACATGACAAAGTGGAAACAATATAAGGTAGTAAAGCCGTGCAAAAAGCAAACTAGCTTTTTAAGGTTGCATTATAGCTTTAAGGCTTTTTATAGTAGGAGTTATTTTTTAGATGTTTCGCTATCGCTCAACATGACAATAAGGGGGCATATATGACAAGAGAAAGGGAAATAAAATGCGGAAGTATTTTGAGTCGATTTTGTTTGATTCTGCATAAAAGTCAAGGGAGTTACCTTAAGCGGTAATGACCGCAGACTTTTATGCAGAAAAAGCTTAAGCGACCGCTCGTGCGAAGCACTAGCCCACACTTGCAAAAAGACAAAACGCAGAGTATAATCTCAAGGTGAAAGCTTTATAGTTTATATTAAAGAAAGGATAAGATATGTTTTTAAATAGCAACGGACACGGACAAGCTTTGCAATTTCTGGCACAAGGTTATAGTGATAGCATTAAAGCAAAGACAAGCAATCAAGGTGTAGCAATGGCAAATGCCTTTAATCAAGGCTTAAGTAATGCTGTGCAAACGCATGATAACCACGAACAAGCAATGCAAAATAGAGAAGCTACAAGACTGCAAAATGAGTATATGAATAGGACAATGGACGATAGAGTAAGACACCAAGCACAACAGACAAAAGCAAATGATTTAGCAAATGAATATACAGAGAGAACGCTTGATGATAGGGTAGCACATGAAGAGCAAAAAACTCTAATGAATGGGCTTGAAATTGAGGGTAAATGGCTAAATAATAATTTACAAGCTATGAAAAATGATACATTTAAAAGAACACAGGAATCTGATATTAGTGCGACTAATGCTATAAATTATTTAAAAACTGCGGACGCACAAAAACAAAAAACTATAACAGATTTACAACATGCAGCGTATAAAGGCACAGAACAGCCTATACAAGATGAAAATGGAAACTACTACCTTGTAAGATATGATAAAGAAAATGGGAAATCATATAGGGAATATATCCACGAAGATGATGCGAAAAGAAGAGATGAAACAAATAGGCAAATGGCGGCAACAAGGAAAGCAACAACACAAGGTGAAACTTCAAGCCAACAAGCAAATACAACTGCCCTACAAGCACAGACAGCACAAAATATAAATAGTATGGAAAATGCAAATCAGCAAAAAGCAGCGTTTGATGAAGCAAAAGCAAATATTCAATCAAGTGGCGATACAAAAGCAGAATTAATAACTGAAATAAATTTAGCAAGGAGAAATGGCGAAACTGAAATAACATTAAGAAATGGCACTAAAATGCCTATACAAATGGCCGAACTTGTATCTGGGTATCCTGCTGGTGCGAATGGTGGCGGTGTGAATGTAAATGGTGGATTTGATACTGCGTGGAAAGCAGGACAAGCTGGATTTAGTGAAATAGAACAATTTGACAAACAATTATCACAAATGAATCCTAGTGAAAGAGACAAGTATTTGAAAACACCTGAAGCACAAGCAACAATTAGGCAATCGCTACAAAAGATTATACACCAAAATACAGGAAAAGCTAAAAACATTTCACAACAAGCACAACAAATATCGAGTATGAATCATGTTTTAGGTGATATGAGTTTGTTGCAAGGGCAAAGATTTAATGTCCTTTTAGGACATGTAACGCAATATTTTGGCGGTGATGAGTCTGCTGCTGCAAAGGCAATGGCTGATTTCGCACAAAATCGTGGTGTTATACAAGGCTTGAAAGATATTACAGGTGCGGCAAGTAATAAAGATATGCAAAAAGTAGAAAGCCTATCTTATCAAATGTATAAAAATGATGCCTATAATGCTAGAGTGCTTTATGCTATGCAAAGAAGTCAGCTAGATAGTTATAATAAACTTATTAATGAGATTGGCGGTAGCCCTACATTATTACTTGGCTTACAAGGTGGGGAAGACTTGTATAATAAGTATCTAGCCGCTCAAGTTATGGTGCAAACTTATGAGAAAAATTTTAAATAAGAAATAGTGTAAAGTAGATGTAACGCTTTCGCTCAACATGGCTAGGGAAAGACAACGCACAGAGTGTTACCTACAAATGCTTTGCCATTCATACTGCCTTGTATATTCATTATACACTTGTGCTTGATAACATGAAGTAGTGCCTAAAGGTGCGAGTTTTGGAGTCTGTAATGGCTCTATGCTTGGGGGGGGGGGACAATAGGACATACTCTAGGATTGCATACAGGGCGGACTTCGTAGGCATTGCTACATATTGCTTCTACATTACCATTTACACAAAGACAATCACATTTTGCATACAATACACTAAACATAAATAAGCTAGATAATAATGCTATTCTCATAAATACACCTTTAAAGCATTAATTTTAGCATACCTGCAATAAGTGCTAATGTAGCAAACTGCAAACCAAACACCCATTTTATAATATCTACCTTGCTTTTTGCTATATCGTCCTTTAATTCTGCTCTAAATTGCATAATTTTAGAATCCATTTTAGATAATTCTGCATGAACTTCTTCTCTTAACTCCGCTATGTCTTGTTTTAATTCACTTCTTAAATCTGCTATGTCTTGTTTTAATTCACTTCTTAACTCGGCAATTTCTGCTCTTACAAAGTCGTTTGTAGCAATATTGCTTCTTATATCTTTTATCGCTTCTTGTTTAAGGTTGTATATATTTTGTGTGTCTTCACTTGCTTTATTGCTTACAACCTCATCTAAAATATGTATAACACCTTCGCTTTTATCTTGGAATACTTCACGCACTAAAGCTTTAAAACTCTCATTAAAATTTACACTCATTGTTTTTGCCTTACCGATATTTACACTCACTTTTATATATATTAGCATATCTTATTTTATAATGGGATAAAGCTATGACAAAAAGTGAAAAAGAACTCTTAAAAAAAGAAGTAAGAACATATTATGAAGCACATTATGAAGATATAAAGCAAGTAGCAAAGCTATTTAAAGTCAATGAGAGGACTTTGTATAATTGGATACAAACAGAGAAGTGGGAAAAAGGAAAACTCGTTAAAAACACTGAATTAAAGGCGATTACAAATAAGCTTTTAAATGATAAAGAAGTCTTAGATAACATAGGCATAGCAAAGAATGCAATAAAGCATAATATGCGTGAAAATATGCAAAATCTATATAGCATTTATGAAGAAAGGATACTTGACAATACTGCTGATGAATTGCTATTAAAAGCGATGAGTGAGACTTTTATACATACGCAAATCACAAAGACTGCATTAATAGCACAAAGTGAGTTTAACAGACTTGCAAGTCTTAGTGTAAAATCAAGTGTGCCTAATCCTAAAGTGATACAAGCAGCAAAAGATGTGGTAAGTATCTTTACTGATATGAAAAAATGCTTATATCCTAACCAAGATAATACACAGGTAAATATTAAGGCTATTTTGAATAATGGGGTTATTAGTAAAGAACAGATTGCGGGACTTACAGACGAGCAGATTAGGGAATATTTAGGTAGTGAAACCTTGTAGTGCGTTGTCTTTTGGTCGCTTTTAAGGGAATTATCGCTTTTTGTTTCGGTCATGTATTATATATACACTCCCTCACAAAAAGCTCAATAACCCTTAAAATCGACTCAAAATACTGCCGCACGACAGAGTCGGTTTTATGCGAGTGGAAACAAAAACAGATTCTAGCAATTGCATTATGGCTTTAATAGCTTTAAGGCTTTTTTATAGTAGGAGTTATCTAAGCGATAATGACTACTATAAAAAAGCCTTAATCTGTTAAATGTATAATCAAGTGTGAATCTAAGGGGATAAAACATGCTAAAAAAGCAAGAAACCTACCGAAGCGAAGTTGAATTTATAGACAAAGACCATATCGCTAGTATGTTTATGGCAAATTGTGAGATGAATGAAGTCTATGATGAGAGTGCATATTATATCTTTATAGCAGAACAGGTTTTAGGCAAGGGTGATGACTACTTTAAAAATGAACTCATACAAGCAAGTCTAGCAACAGAAAAAGAGATACAAAGGCAAATACAGGGGGTTTGGGATTGGTTTTATAGCGCTCATCAAAAGTATAATGAAGCTACGAAACAATGGGAATGGTATGATAATGTTAGTGAAGAGGTAAAAAAGGAACGCATAAGGCAAAGAGACGAAAAAATACAAGCAATCCATAACAATAGAGAGAATATATACCAAAATTACCTAAAAAATTACAAAAAAAATAAAATTTTAAGCGATTGGAAAAATATCGGTTATAAAAAGGTGTTTGATTCTACTCTCAAATACCAAAGCACATGGACTTATGATGATGTTTTAAGGTATTTTAAAACGCATGGATTCTCTATAAAACGACAGACTACAATAGAACAGCTAGAAAGCAGTCTTAATGTATGTAAAATAAGGCATATATTACGAAATGACATAATGACTGATGAAGCGATATTACTTGCCCTGCTTGAAATGCAAGAGAGAAAAGACTGGTTTGAGGCAGTAAAAAAAAGAACAGGAGTTTTGGCAAGCATTTATGCTTATTGTAAGTGTTATTGTAGCGGTTGCGACTGCTTTTATCCCGGGCGGACAAGCTGTAACAGGCTGGTTACTTGCCGCACAGATTGTAGGGTATGCAGCAAGTGCTGCAAGTATGATATTATCAGTCTATAATATGATATCTTCAGCTATACAAGAAGAAGAAATGAAAGAGATAACGCAAAAAACAAATGATTTAATGCTAAGGAATATGCCTAAGAGTGGTAACTTTGTAGATACGGCTATAACTAACCCTTATTCTATGTATGCAAATGGTAGATTATGGAAAGAGGGGGCAGCAGGTAGAGAGAGATATGACCAAATGCTGCCACATGAGCCTTATAGGGCATTAGATGATAACTTTAAAGATAGCGATATGTATGATGTGTTGAATAATAAACATGAGAAAAAAGCAGGGGGAGACCAATATTTAAGCAATCTTTATAGTGATGGTAAGTGGGTAAATCCTAGTAGCTTAAAAGCTATATTAAATGGGGCAGTGCCTATATATCTAAGTATGCGAAGTAAGATTGTAGAAGCGTGTTTTAAATGGCTTTCTAAGAATGATTTAGGGACATATTATCTATATGAGAATAACCCTGACGATGATGATGAGTATTTGAATAGATTCTCTAACATAGAGTTTGAGAATGAAAATGATGTAAAAGGATTTACCGCTATTGTATCAACTTATTATATGAATGCAAAGACTAGTGATTTAGGAATACAAGCTACTCAAAATGGCAGACCAATAGATACAATACAAGTAGTTGTAGGCTGTATCCATAGCACAAGCACACAATGGGATAAGGATAATGATAATAAAACAGAGAAAAAGACACACAATATTACAGAACATGCAAATATTACGCTTGTAAAGAGTGAAAAGAAAACACTAAAAGGCAGTGATATAGAACTCTTTTATTTGCGTAAAATGTCTGTGTCAGGTATTGGGTATCATACAAACATAAGGCTTTTTAAGGGTAGTAATTTGGGTGTAGATAGCATACTATTACAAAAAAAGGGAGCGGAAGCTTTTGTAAAGCATGGGGCTAGGATTGTAGATATAAATAAAAGTTATGAATGTGAATATGAAGTATGGAATTATGGGGGAGTGGAAGTAAAATATTATAAGAGTATAAAAGAAATAGGGACAAATAGGGCAGTAGGGATAAAGCAAACAGAGCCTATCGCACAGACTTATAAATGCTGGAAGTGGTTAGTAAGAGAAGAGGCAAAGGCTAAGATACGATTTAAGGCAAGGGAGTATCCTGTTTCCTATACAGAGAAGATATTTATAACAGAAGAGTTAAAAACGCCTTGTGTGCCACATTTTGAGGGGGGGGGGGGAAATATATATAGATATTTTGATAGAAATACTCGTTTTGCATATACAGTTTTAGAATACGATCCAGGCAAGTTGAATAGCATACTAAACAGCTTTATTGCAGTAGCTGATACGCCAAATAGAGACTATGTGGAAGTAACGATATATCATAAAGTCAGTGGTAAAAAACAAGACACTATAACGACTTACTTTGGAATAAATCCATTTTTGAATGCAAAAAGGAATATAACGATGTTTTAGGGGGTTTGCTGTCATTTTGTGAATGCGTAAAAGCATGAAAAATCTTTTTTGCATAGGTTTATAGATGTTTCGCTTACGCTCAACATGACAAGGAAAGGGCAATGCCAAAACTGAATTTTAATAAAGGAATAATAAAATGAAAGATAACAAGTATTTTAAAGAAAGTGAATTTAAATGCAAATGCGGTAAATGCGAATTACCAAAAGGTATGCCAACAGATGAGTTAATCGACACGCTAGTAGAGATTAGAGAGCATTTTAACGCCCCTATTACTATAAATAGTGGTTATAGATGTCCTACGCATAATAAAAATATAGGTGGGGCAAGTAAATCAAGGCATATAGCAGGTGATGCAGTGGATTTTGTAGTAAAAGGCATTCCTACTAAAAAGGTATTCGAACATGTATTAAAAACATATAATGACAAGCCTTTTGGGATTGCAATAAGCATAAATCCTAATGATGAGTTTAGGGGTTTCGTGCATTTAGATACTAGGGGTTATAAGGCTAGATGGAGTTATAATAAAGCAGGTGAAGTGTATTTCGCACAGATTAAAAAGGAATTGAATCTAGCATAGTTTGTGCGTAGCTTTGTGTTTGAAAGGATTAAACCAAAACACCCCCCCCCCCCCCTTTCTGTTACCCCTAGCATGTAACAAAAAGTAAAATAACTAATCAAACTTTAATAAATTCGGTATATAAACACGAAATTAATCAAAATAAGCAATATAATCACTTTAGGCATTTTGCTTCCCTCCTTTCTAGCCGACCGCTAGGAAGTAGGCAAAATCCCCTTATAAAGCCGTTACACTTATAAGGGGGAATGTATTTTAACATGTTTTAACTCTCAAATACTAAATTCTTATTTTTTTAGCCGACATTTTTTAATCATTGCAAATTATGTATAATCTTATTTATTTTTGATATTAAGGTTGTATTATGTTGGGTGTGCTTACAAAAGGTATTAATAAAGTGATGGGTGGTGGTAAATTGACTGCTGGTTTAGATAAGGTAGGCAAGTTTGCAGCACCCGTTCAGGCTGCAACAAGTGTCGTTGGTTTAGGTATGGATATATACAATACCATAGAAGCAAATAAGCAGATGAAAGAGCAAATGGATTTAGCTAGAAAGAGTTTTAACTTAGAGTTAGAAAAGCAGCAAAAATATGAGTTAGCTAATAATCAATTAGCCGCAAGTGTTGATAAGGCTTGGGGTGGTAGTGGTGAAGTAGCCCCTACGATAGATTACTCAAAGTATAGACCAGCAGTGTGGGATTCTGATGAAGATGATAACCTTAAAGAAGTAGATAATCCTGCATTGATACAAGGGGGTGCTGGGCAAGGTATGGTTATGGGTGCTAACTCTAGCACAAAGCCACGAAGTATTGAAGATATGCCACAATCAAGCTTAGGTAATGGCAGTAATGATTCTAATCCTACCACACAAGGTAGTATGCCTACAACTAATGGCACACCTGAAGCAAACTTAGAGGGTAGTGGTAATACCCTTATGCTAGGTAGTGTTGGTATGCCACAAGGATATAGTGATACGATAAATACTGATAACGACTATGAGGAAGATGGGGCTGAAGCTTCTTAATGTCGGCTTTGCTTTTTGTGAATGGATTGCTTTGCAAAGTCTAGCAGCCTTTATGTAAGTTTGCAAAAGGTTTAGATGTTTCGCTGCTGCTCAACATGACAAGGAAAGGCAACATGACAAAAGGAAAAGGCATAATGTTAAGGGAAAATCCAATAAGAAAGGTTTAGTATGGCAAGTTTAACTGATTTAATACAAGATATGATTCAAGCAAATGAAACTACACAGCAAGAATTGCAATCTACAAAGCAGGAATTCAAAGTTTTAAAAGCAGAAGTAGATGAGAAGATTAGCGATGAGAATATCTTAGATATTATGCACGAACAATTCATTAAAGATGAGTATTTCACAAGTGAGAGTTTCTATAGTGATATAGGACAAGCCTTAATCAATAAATATGGCTTAGGCAATCTTATAAACTTAGATAGAAATCAAGTCAATGAAGCGGTAAAAGAGTATCTAGCAAAGAATCTAGATACAAAGGCGGTAACTGAATATATCATGCAAAATTATACAGGGGAAATACGAGATGCAATGATAAGAAGAATACGCATAGAGAGTAAAAGTATCCTTGATAATTATGACTTTTCATTGCAAGTATTACCACGACTTGAAGTGCTATTTAAAGAGTTTGTAAAAAACTATGAATTAACAAGCTATTTAATGAAAAGCACAGCACAGCTATTTGTGGCACAGGAGAGTAATCTAGCGTTTATGCTGGAATATATAGTAGCTAAAGAACTGCTACATAATCCTTGATTGCTTAGATATTCGCCTTTGATTATACATTTAAGAGATTAGGGCTTTTTTATAGTAGTCATTACCACTTAAGGTAACTCCTACTATAAAAAAGCCCTAAAACTCATAAAGCTATAATGCAAATGCTAGAATATGGGTTTATTTGTATGGTTTGCAATATTGCCGCACAGAGAATCTGCTTTGTGCTTGTCATTTTGAGGCTTTAGCCGAAAAATCTTTACTTGTAAAAAGCTAGAGATGTTTCGCTATCGCTCAACATGACAAGGAAAGAGAACATGACAAAGTGGAAACAAAAACAGATTCTAATATTTGAATTATGGCTTTGTAAGCTTTAGCCTTTAAAATAGCTAGGAGTTATCTGTATCGATAATGACTAGCTATTTTAAAGGCTAATCTTATGAATGTATAATCAAAGATGAATATTAATCAAAGAAAGGATTAATACGGAATGAAAACAAATGAAACACATGATAAATTACTACAAAGTCTTAAAGAATCTCTCAATCTCTTACAAGAAAGCTATGATGAGTTTTTAGAAGCAAAAGAGTATTATGAGGGTAATCAATTACCTGATTATATTAAAAGCATACTTGCAAGTAGGGGACAGCCTATACTCTTTGAAAATATGTATGCTTTAATAGGCGAAAAGCTTTTAGGTTATAAACTCAATGCTTCAACAGAGATGAATGCAGTAGGCTTTCAAAAGAAAGATAGAGAAAAAGCACAGATTCTAACAAATATATTAAAAAGCATAACACAAACAAAGGATTATCAAATCAATAAGCAAAAATGCGATTTAGACTTAATGTGTGGAATATGTGCTGCTGAAGTATGGCTTAGTGAGAGTGAAATAGATAATGATTTAAAAATAACAATTAAGCATATACCAATAAATGCTTTATATATTGACCCTTATTCACAAAAAGAAGATGGAAGCGATTGTAAATACTATCATAAAGTGCTATATAACGATAAAGATGATATGATAGAGTTATATGGAAAAAGAGAATATGATATTATAAATAATGTAGGCATGAATGCTTACAGAGAAAGGGTAAGATACTTTGAAAGCTTTGTGCTAAATCCTAAGACACGCAAATATGATAGGTTTATATGGGATAAAACAGGCATTATGCAGACTGATACAAGCATATTTGACTTAAGACATTGCCCTATTGTGATAAGAAAGCTATATGTAGATTCTGCAAATGCCTTTTATGGAATCTTTAGGAATGTAAAACCACACCAAGACTATGTAAATTTTGCAGAAAATAGAATGGCAAATATGCTAGGCTCTCAAAAGATACTCTATGAGATGAGTGCTGTGGATAATGCTGAAGAGTTCAGTAAGCATGTAAGCTTAGATAATGCTGTTGTAGGTGTGAGAGATGGGGCATTAAGTAGCTCTAAAATACAATTTCAAAATCACTCTAATGATGTAGCAAGTCTAAGCTCAAAGAGTAACGAACACAGACAAATAGCAAGAATGCAGGCAGGTTTTAATGATGAAGCATTAGGACAGGTAACAAGTCGTGCTAGTGGTGTAGTCGTGCAACAAAGGACAAATGCAGGGCTTATGGGGATACAGAGATTTTTAACTGCGAGTGATTTATTTGATAAAAGCGTGTTTTCAGTGTGTTTAGAATATATTACTAAATACTTTGATAAGGCACAAGTCTTTAGGATTGTAGAAGAAGATACATTTGAGAATTACTTTGAAATCAATACAAATGACGCTAATAAAATAGAGATAGGAAGCTATGATATAGTGATAGAAACTAAGGCTAAGAATAACTCTACAAGAGAAGAGAGATTTAGTCAATGGGTAGAACTCATTAAGAGTGGATTTGTGCCACAAGAAGCTATGAATGATATATTACCTTTAGTGCTAGATGATTCAGATTCTAGCGTGAGTGCTAAGGTGAGAAAGGTATTAGCTCAAAAAGCAGAAGAAGCGAAAAATAATCCTATGGCACAACAGATGCAACAATTACAAATGCAAATGCAACAACTACAATTACAAGTCTTAAATGCGACTGCTAATAGAGAAGGAAGCTAAGGCTATGAAGTATGAGGCTCAAGCTAAGGCGGATGATATTAAACTACCAAAAGGGGATAAATAAAGAGTGCGTTGTCTTTTGGTCGCTTTTAAGGGAATTATCGCTTTTTGTTTCGGTCATGTATGTATAATACACTCCCTCACAAAAAGCTCAATAACCCTTAAAATCGACTCAAAATATTGCCGCACATAGAATCTGCTTTATGCGATTTGTTTGCAAAACCTTAAACGCAAGGGCATAATCTTAAATTCAAGTTGCTACATATAGAGTCGGCTTTGTGCGATTTGTTTGCAAAAATAAAACTTTGCTTCAATCAATATTCAAATAAAAAGAAATTAGGTAATTAGTAGATATAATCATATTTGAGGTTGCTACTCGAAAGGTTGCAGCCTTTCAGGTAAATTCAAACAGCCTTAAAAAAGGAAGTTTTAATGAAACTCGAATTGCTACTGACAATTCTTAGTTTTATTGTATCTTTTCTAAGCTTAATATTAGCTTTGCTAAAATAAGTTTTAAAAGACTAAACTAAGAAAGCCTACTAAAAAGTAGGGGCAAGGCTTTTACCTTGCTTTAGTTGCAATAAAAAAGATTATTTACTACACTAAAACAATACAACATTAACCGATATTTGTTTTTAATGCGTTTTTCTCTACAATATGGCATTTTATTATGGGAGAAACTATAATGCCTACACAAAACACACAAACACCACAAGACCAAACTCAAACTCAAACTCAAGGGCAGACTGAGGCACAACAAGTAACACCACAAGCACAAAATCAAGTGGCAGATAAAACAACAGGCGATACTTATGTAACAGAGAAAAATCTAGCAGATATTCTTAAGAAGTTAAATCAAAGCTTAGGCGATGAAGCCCTAAAAGAGATTATAGAACAACAAAAAGAAGCCCTAGAACAACTCAATAAAGAGTTTGCCGAGCAATTAAAAGAGAAAAACGACAAGATTGCGGAGTTAGAAAAGCAGATTAATGATTATTATTAAATCAGCCTGTAAATCCTAACGACCCAACACTTGCAGCTACTTTAGTGGATTTAAAAAGGCAGATTGACACATTAAGACAAGAGGCTGCCGCTGAAGCTTTGGAGCAAGACCAAATTAAAGCAGACCTAGAAGCTAATAGTAATGAAGACAGCGTTACTAAACAAGAGATAGAAGCTATTAAAAAGCAGATTGAGGGTTTATAGAATGGCTTAAGCCCTGATTTTATCCTAAATGATATATTAAAAGACCCGATAAAAGCACAAGAGATTATAAAAGAGATTCTAAAAAATCCGCATAATTTTCCGCCTTTTAACTTAAACCCTTTAGTTGATGCAAATAGTGATATATTCGCACAAGTGAGAGAAACACTCAATACTTCAAGGGAGCTTTTAAGGCTTTTAGCTACACTTGATTATGTGAATAATGACTTTCAAGGTGATGTGAATAAGTTTAAAGAAGAGTTAAAACAAGCCTTGCAAGAGATTTTAGATAAAAGAGATGAAGCCCTAAAGCAGTTTGAAACTATTATTACCGCTTTAGAGACTGAAGTAAAAGATATTAAAGCTATTATGCAGACACTCACACAAGAGAGAGAAAAATACGAGCTTTTAAAGCAAGAGACAGAATATTATTATAATGAAACCTTTGCATTATATGCTTTATGTGATGATTATGCTACTTTATGTGCGAATTTAAAGAATGATTGTATTACTTTGCGTGATGATATGAAAGCAATACAGATAGATATTGACGCTATCAAAGAAGAAACAAGAAATTATAGAGACCAAGTAGAGTTTTGGCATACAAGTCTAGTGAATATGGGCTATGATAAATTAGTAGCAAAAGTCAATCAATTAGAAGCCTTAATTAATGCTATGAGGGAAGCTAAAAAGCAGGAAATGCTAGAAGCTATTACACTTTTAGGGGATAGATATAAGGCTGAATTAAAGGAAATATGGCTAGATTATAGGGCATTACTTGCTGGCGACTTTAAAAGTTATACTGCTGAAATGGAATCTCTCTCAAAAGAGATTATAGAATTAATCGATGATAAAAAGTTAGGAGCCTTAGATGAAATCAACATTACGACTTTATCAAGTCTTGCGAGTTTAAATAGTGCTAAACAGATAGCAGTGGATTTGATTAAGCATGTAACAGATGAGGGCATAGAAGAATTAACACAGCATAAGGCTGATTATATTGTAGAATTGCAAGATACTAAAACAGATTCTATAAATAGCATTAATGAAGCATTTGCTGGGGCTGGAAAAACTTTTATGGCTGAAATGGCAAGGCTTAACGCTGAAATATTGGGCATTAAAGGCGAGTTAATAGCCTTTGGTAAAGATTTTAAGACAGAACATTTAGCTTCAAGTCAAACATGGACTGCACCACAAGGGGCAAAAAGGAATTATCTCATATTCTTACAAGGGGGCAGTGGGTATGATAACTCTGCTAATAATGGGGGTATTACTAGCTTTGGAGATTTAAAAAGCGTTCAAGGGGGACTTGGCTCTACTGCTGGAAGGGGAAGTAATGGGGAGTGTGCGTTTTTTGCTGCATGTTTAGATGGGGGGACTAGTGTGAATGTAACGATTGGGGAGGGGAGGAGTAGTGGGTTTGTGAGTATTAGTTATAGTGCGAATAACTAATTTAGTTGTGCGTTTATCTTTTTGCGACTTTTTGCGGATTTGCAAGTGTGGATTTGTTGCTACGCAACTGCATCTGCACTCAAAGCAGGGTCTTACCGCTTAGGTAACTCCCTTCGCTTTTCGTTTGAAAACCGCAAAAATTCATCAAAAATCTTAAACGCATGAGTGGTAACTTTTTAAGTTATCACACGAGAGAGTGAGAATTGCAAAAAAGGAAATAAGAAAATGGAAGTCTTTACCCTACTTTTAGAAATCCGCTCACGACTGCACGATGAATCTATGCAAAAGTGGAATGATACAGAAATACTAGACTGCCTTAACCTTAGCTATGTGAATCTAGCAAGGGTGTTACGACTATTTTTACAACAAAAAGAATATAAGGTAGAAAAAGACTTTATACAAGACTTGCCTACAAACTTTTTAGATGTAAAGAATGTAATAAGAAACAAAAAAGAGATACCAATACTTAGGGCATATCAAGCAAAGCATATAACAAGTGGTGAGTATGTGAGTATTAGTAATGATAAGATTGTGTTTAATCATGCTGGGGATTATGTAATGACTTATTATTGTTATTACAAGATTGTAGATAAGCATGATAGCTTTAATCTGCCACTTATTGCTAATAATGCTTTATTGTTTTATGCAATGTATTTATTATTGCAAAAAAAGCCTAGTCAAAATGCTTTGCAAGAAGTGGGATTTTATAGGGGATTGTATGAGAGTGAGATTAGGGAATTGCAGAGAGATATTTATCGAACGCATGAGAGTAGAATGCTTACTAGTCAATATATTCTCATTTGATTATATATTTAAGAAATTAAAAACAGCCATTGGAATTTATAGTGAAAAAATGATGTATAATTAGAGTGTCCCTTTAAGCGACCAACTTAAAGGGATAGTTTTACTTACTTTCTAGCGGTAAGTTAGAAAGGAGGTAACAATCAATGGGATTGATTAGGCTTATTATACTATTAATTATAATTATTTTAGCATTAGCTAAACCGATTTATTAATATATAGACTAGTTAATTTACTTTTTGTTACATGCTAGAGGTAACAGAGAGGAGGCATTGTTTGATACCACTTTCTTACCCTCTTAACCGACATTTATTCTTTAGCTATTTTTGTATAGTATTTGTTTAAAAATACACAAGGATAAAATATGAATAAAATTCAAGTCTCAACTATTGCTAAACCAAGAGATGAATATACAAGTCAGTTTAAACCAAACACAGAGATAAAGACAGAATGGATACCAAAAAAGCCTAGTGTCTTTAAAACTTTAAAGTTTGAAAATGAGAGTGTAAATCCTAGTGATTATTATGCCCCTGTATGTAAAAGCTATACTGAAAAAGGCATATTTCAAGCTGGAGATAATGGCTGTGTAGTCTTTGTGCTATGTGTTGGGGGACATGGGTATGGGACTGATACAAAAGGCTTTGGCGGTGCGTTTCCTGTAGCTTTTACCAATCCTGTTGGTGGGTGGCAGATACGAACAAACGCAAGTCATGGGGTAGGCAATGGTGTAAATCATAAGTTTGAAGCACATAATAAAAGCTCAACACAAAATAACTACATACACAATCCCCCTGTAAGTGTTGCTAGTCCTTCTACCTTTGGAAGCTATCTTAGCTCTAATGCTGGATTGAGTATAGAAGCAAATACAATAACAAATAAGCAGATTTATAGACAATGGCTCTGCACTGGGTGGGACGGCTGGTGGGCAATAGGGGATAGATATAAAAGGTCATATTGGGCGAATGAAACACAAAATGTAAAACTCTCTAGTGGGGCGTATGATGGGGATTTGTTAGGCACAAGTGGCGAGATTAAATTTGGCGTATTTAAACTTAATCCTAATGAAGTAGTAAATATATCTGTTGGGGAAGGCTTTGTAAAAGGGCATGTAGATATAGTGTATTTTGAATTAAGAAATGGCAATGATGAAGCTATCACTAAACCAAGTCAGCCTAATGATGTAACTGCTGGTATTCCTTTACCTGCACCTACTCCACCACAAGTAACACCAACACCGCCACCGCCATTGCCTTTAACTTTGGGGATAAAACCTGATAAGCTAGAATTAGAAGTAGGGGCTACACAAACAATAGAGATTATCACAAATGCTACAAGTTATACAAGCAATATGCAAGATGATACTATTGCAAGTTTCAATGAAGCTACAAAAGAAATCACTGCAAAGATTCAAGGTGATACTATGCTAACTATTGAGGGCATAAGGGATAATGAGAGTATAAGAAGGGCGGTAGCAATAAAAGTGATTGAAAAACAAGTAATAATCAATCCTACACCGCCAACTACCACACCACCACAAAACACACCTAAGAGTATAAATTTCACAAGTCTTTTACCTAACTTGCAAACAATGAATACAGAACAATTAGCTTATATGTATGTTATAGGCTTTGTATGGCAGGAATTATTTAAAATCGCACAAAATGATAATAATATGACTTTGCTGCATACAACTATCACTGAAAAGAGAAAGAAAGAATTGCAAGATTTATATGATACACAAAGAATAAACTACGCACAAAAGCAAACGCTAATAGGTTATGCCCCTGTTGGCTATCAAATACTCTCTACACATATAAGTGCTTATCCATTCTTACAAAGCAAAGATGAAGCACATTTGCAAACACTAGAGAGCCTTATTATCGAAAAAGAGAGTGTAGAACAAGGCATGACTTTTACGCATGTTTTTAGCGAAGCAGTGGAAAATATGAGTAATGCTGATTTTACAGATAATTTAGAAGTATGGATTAAAGAAGCACAAGGAGTTATAACAAGGACAAGGCTTGAAGACCCTAAACCAAATCAAACACCACAAGGGCTAGACTCTTTAAATGTAGTTTTCTCTAAAAATCCTAATAGCTATATTGCAAGGAATGAAACAGATGATGAGTTAAAGATAGATAGATTTAATTGTGTTTGGGAAGACCCACTAGAGACTGATTATATACATGAATTGTTTTGGTTTATTGTATATGATGAAGCTAAAGTAGGTTTTGATATGCAAAAGGTAAAAGAAACATGGATAACACAAAAAAATCATGCTGGGGATAAGAATGTATCCAATACGCCTGAAAAAAGACAAAATTTTATCAATGTAGGAAATAATATTCAAGTAGGGGCAATAGGGCAGATATTTAGAAAAGCTTACTTTACTGATATGAAAGATGAGCTATTTGAAGCTTATGATGTAGCACCTTATAAGATGAGATTAAAAAAGAGTATCTATCAGTTAAGTAAAGAAGACTTGCTAGAGTTATTTACTAGGGCATGTCAAAAGGTGTATGCGATAAGTAAAACTTAATTTATAGTGAAATTCATCTTTGGCTAGAGATGTAACGCTATCGCTCAACATGACAAGGGAAAAAGCAATGCAAGGTATTAAAGCCTTGCAAGTAAGCAAAACTAGCTTTTTAAGGTTGCATTATGGCTTTAATAGTTTTAGCCTTTAAAATAGCTAGGAGTTATCTAAGCGATAATGACTAGCTATTTTAAAGGCTAATCTCTTAAATGTATAATCAAGATGAAAGCTTTAAACTAACCGACATATACTTAATTTATAAGCTTTGCTATTCTCATGCAAATACTTAAAAAAGGCATTGCATGGGATACATACTCACACCAACACAAGGAGAAAATGATAATAATCTCATTAACAATACACTTGAAAGCTTAAAGACTACAAACCTTTTAAAACAATCACAAGATACTACCATTAATCCTAATCTAAGCACACAGAATACACAAACAACACAATCATTGCAATTACCACCAAAATTACCACAAGGAAAAATCCCACAAATTAACACAGATTCCACAAAAAATACACAAAATCCACAACATAGCAACACACAAAAAAATATCGGACCTGATAGCAATG
>NZ_JMKW01000026.1 GCF_000686565.1 Helicobacter bilis ATCC 51630 | reverse complement strand
GACAAAGAATCTTTTCTAAAAGATTCTAAAAGCTTTAATGAAGCTATGACTAAACTCACAACACATTTAAACACAAACTTTTACACACTTTATAGAGAATGGCATTACAAAGATATAGAGCCTAGAATCTTTGCTGAAGAAATGCTTGATTGCGGTAAAAACGGCGATGATAAAAGATGGGAAGCGCCTCTGGATTATAAAATTCATATTATGCACGATAAGATAGGCTATATTGAAGTCGCAGCTGATAGTGTAAGACATCACAAAGAACTCATTGTAGATACGCAATACAATGAAATGCCCTTTGACCTTGGCAATAGACTGGATTTCCTTCCAGAGAAACCAAAAGATTTTGACATTATGCTTGATATGGCACGAAAACTCGCCTATTTTACAGACTATGTAAGAGTTGATTTATATTATGTAAATAATAAAATTTATGTGGGAGAACTTACTTTCACAAATGCAGGCGGAGCAGATACTTTTAATCCAAACGAATGGGATAAAAAGCTTGGAGAGTTGTGGCAACCAAACCCATGCAAACAATATGAAGCATGCGCAAATAACTTGTTGAGTTGTAGTAAAAGCTTATAAAGAATTAAAAGCAATGAAATGCTTTAATAAAACCTGACAAGCTTGTTTTTTGCAATGCAGGGATATATAGATATATTAATCAACTTGTAAAAAGTCTCAATGTAAGACTTGGTGGGGCTAGTAAAGTTAAGATTTAAAAAACAAACTTTAAATTCTAAACACAATGCAAACTCATAAAAAATTCAAGCAATAATCACAAAAAATTCGATATAATGACAGCTTTATGACTATGTGTAATGTTAAATTATGGTGGTGTGGCTATGTTGGCTAGGTTTCAATCTTTAATACGACAATATTCTATAACTATAATGGTGATTATTGTAATCTATGCGTTGTCAGTGAATGAGCAGCTTGGGAAATTGTGTGCTGGGGTTGCTATTTTGCTTTTTGGTATGCTTTTTCTAGGCGATGGGTTTAAGGCATTTTCTGGTGGATTTTTGGAAAAAACACTTACAAATTCCACAAAGACATCACTTCGCAGCGTAATATTTGGCACGATTGTTACCACGCTTATGCAGTCATCAAGCCTTGTGTCAGTTTTATCTATCTCATTTGTGAGTGCCTCTTTAATCACTTTAATACAGGGTATTGGCGTGATGTTTGGGGCAAATCTTGGCAATACGACTGGTTCATGGCTTATCGCTGGGGCATCTTCGATCAGCATTTCATCACTTGCCCTGCCGCTTATTGTCGGTGGTTTGCTTTTTAACTTTCAAAGCAATTTACTCTATAAAGGTGTGGGTAAGATTCTAGCGGGGCTTGGCTTCTTTTTCTTAGGCGTGTTTTATATTAAGGCTGGTTTCGAGGGCTTTAAAGATGTTATGGACTTATCTCAATATGAGCTTGAGGGTTATAAGGCGGTGCTTGGCTTCCTTTTTATAGGTGCATTGATTACTTCAATTATTCAAAGCTCACATGCTACACTTGCGATCATTATTACCGCATATTTTGAGCAGCAGATAGGTTATGAGCAGGCTTTAGCTGCGGTGCTTGGCACAAGTGTTGGCGGGGTGGTAACTGCTCTTGTAGCTTCACTTAGCACAAATATTGAGGGGAGAAGATTAGCGGTTGCAAATTGTATTTTTAACTTTACAACCGTGTTTATTGTGGCAGTGTTTTTTAACTACTTTGTGATGATAAATAATGCGATTTCTGATGCTATTGGTTTGGGGCAAGATTCTATTCTTAGACTCGCTGTATTTCATACACTTTTTAACCTTTTTGGTGTTGTGTTGCTTATCGCATTTATACCAAAGATTGCTAACTTTCTCACTAAAACTTTAAAGGGGCATAATACAGGCGAGAGTGTGCCTTTATTTATCAATGATAGCATATTGCCATATAAAGATACTGCACTTGAAGCACTTGATAATGAAGTCAAGCATCTCTATGATAATGCGTTTGCAATCATTTCTCATACGATAGGATTCTCACGGGCTGACATTCGCTCTACAAAAGAGTTTGACGAGATAAAGAACAATAAAGATTGGTTTAAACAAACCTTTAATGTTACCGAGCTTTACAACACGCAAATTAAAGTATTATTTAATGCAATCATGGACTTTTCTACAAAGTTGCAAACTTTTGCAAATGAAACACAATATGTTGAACGCATTGTGGCATTACAGATTGCCTCAAGGAAAATCGCAGAAGCGACCAAAAACATCGGTTTATTACAAGCAAATATGAAAAAACATGCAACAGGCAATAACCCCGCATTGCAAAAAGAATATGATGATATGCGTTTGGAGTTAGGACAGCTTTTGCGTATGGTTGAAGAGATTAAACACGCACCAAAAGAAAGTCTGGAAGCCCTAAAAGATGACCTTAAAAAACAAAAGAAGTTTTTTAAACAACAGGATAAAGACGCCTTTAATGTCGTAGAAAAACTGATACAAGAAAATGCGATTAACGCGGCTAATGGCACTTCACTCTTAAATGATTTATCATTTATTCACAATGTAGCAAAAGAACTCATTAGTGCGGCAAATCATATCTATGGCATGTCAAATATCAAGGCAGATAGCAATCCTAGAGATTGAGCTTTATATATTTAACCTAAGCTTATACAAAATAATACAGGACCAGATCTTAAAATTAGAGTTAGTCTTAATTGAAAACTAATAAAATCTTATGAATATCCAATATAATGAGAGAAAATATATTGCAATTTATTTATGGCAAATAAATGATATTGAGAAAATATGGGTAAAAAATAGAATCTACAACGGGGCATACATGTTTCATTAATCAATATAGTTTGTAGTTATAATGCTTAAAGCGTTTTTTGGATAGATTACTCACAGATTCACATAAGCAAAAATATGTTTTATGTGTTGCAACAAATAAGGAGACAATATGACAAGAATTATATGTGCTTTACCAATGATATTTTGCATTGGCTATGCACAAACTAGCACAATAGATTCTAATACTGAAGCATTAAACATACAAAATAATAACGAAACACAAAATACCGCACAGAATAACAGCACGATACACAATCTCTCACAAGACACACACAATGATAAAACAACACAAAGCATACAAAAAAGGGCGAGTCTATCTCCCGTTGTGGTTGTATCGCAATGGAAAAAGGATAGTCTAAATTCGCCTTTAAGTATTGAGTTATATGGCAAGGATACAATGCTTCATAATGGCGATATAGCAAAGTCTATGCTATCTATCCCCGGGTTTTCTATGACTAGAAAAGGTGGCGGAGGCAGTGAGATATTTTTCCGTTCTCAAGGGGCGTCAAGGCTGCCTATCTTTTTAAATGGCGGTAGCTTAAATGGTGCATGTGGTGGCAGAATGGATACGACAATCACCTATACTTTTCCAGAGAATTACAATAGAATCAGCATCTATAAAGGACCACAAGATGTGCGATATGGGGCGTTAGTTGCTGGTGGAGTGCTGTTTGAGAGAGATATAACAAGGCTAAAAAATCCAAGCTTTCATGCGGAAGCAAGTGGGCTTTATGGGAGTTTCAATCGCCTTGATATAAACGCAAATGCCATTATAGGCAATAAATATGGCTCACTTCAAGCCATACTCTCGCATTATTCTGCTGATGATTATAAAGCAGGGGGCAATAAAAGCGTACATTCAGCATATAATAGGGAATCTATTAGTCTAATCGGCACGATAACACCCACAGAAAATGCGGCAATAGAGCTTGATGTGGATATGGGCAGGGGCTTTGCATCGTATGCAGATAGGGGCATGGATGCTCGCACTTTTGATAGAATGTCTTATAATCTCAAGTATCAGCAACACTTCAATGAAACCTTTGATTTGCTTGATATACGCACTTGGTATAATGAGATAGATCATATTATGGATAATTTCTCTCATCGCTCTGCTAATGGAGTGTATAAACTAAGCAATCCAAAAAGGACAAATATCGGTGGTAGAATTGAGAGTAGGTTCTATATTAATGATATGTTTGAGTTATATGTTGGATCAAATTATGGTAATGATTCTCATGTTATAAGAATGTCTGGAGATAAAAATAGTGAAAATGAAGCAAATGCTACGCTAAATACGCCTTATAAAGCAAACTTTCTTTTTGAAAATGCGGGGGGTTTTACGCAAGGGGCGTATTTACCAGATTCTAACTTTGCTATTTTCTTTGGTGCTAGGTATGATTATGTATCAACCCTGCAGCATAGCACAAAGACAAGACTTCATAACAATCTTTTCAGTGCGTTTAGTCGCTATGAGCAGTATTTGGGTAAGGCTACAATGTATGCAGGGCTTGGTGTAGCACAGAGAGCACCAGACTTTTGGGAGAGAAGTAAAAGTGGCGGTATGAATCTAGCTGCTGAAACAAACACACAAATTGATATGGGGATAGTCTATAAAGATACAAACTATAATGGAAAGGCAAGTCTCTTTGCTTCATATATGCCTGATTATATTGCCCTGTATTATCAGCCAAAAAGTGGTAGTAACACCGTCAATACATATGCTTTTAATACAAATGCTATGCTTTTTGGAGGCGAGATTGAGGGGGAGTATATCTTTTTAGATTCTATCCATCTTTATGGCTCTCTAGCTTATACTTACGGGCAGAATCTTACTTCATATTATGGCATAGATTCTGTATTAAAAGCTGGAATGCCTTTGCCACAGATTGCACCATTGCAAGGGCAATTCTCCCTTTTTTATGATAGTAATAATTGGTTGTTGCGGTTTGATGTCTTATTTAATGCAGCACAATATCGCTATGCGCTAAATTTTGGAAATGTAGTTGGCAAGGATTTTGGAGAAAGTAAAGCTTTTGCTACGCTTAATCTTTATGGTGGCTATACTTTTAAGAATGTAACTTTGCTTGCAGGTATAGATAATATCACAGATACACTCTATGCTTATCATCTCTCAAAATATGGGAGTGAAGCTAGTCTTGGTGTAGCACCTACGAGTAGAATCTATGAGCCGGGCAGAAGCATTTGGGCGAAGCTAAGGGTGAGATTGTGAAATCAAACTAGGATACTGGATTTACCCTTTTACAAATTCATCGTAATTGATAGTATTCAAGTTGTATCCTAAGCCTTTAAACTAGCACAAATTGCTGATTTATTAGCCCTTATCATGCGTGATAGAATGAATGATAGCAACATAGAAGTCATCTCATACTATGTAACTCAAAATAAAAAGTTATCACAACATCTAATGCTATATTTTGTCATTTTATTTTTCTTTTCTACTTAATTTGTTATGCAAAAATTGTAAACATTGTTAAGTTATTTGGGCTTTTTATTTACCCTTGACTTGTTTTTTTTTTTTTGTAGAATGCAAACCTACTATATTTTACTTTAAGAGTTTTTGTATGTTTTTGAATCTACTTGAAAAAGACGAAAAAGTGGCGTTTCTAGAGATAGCACACCATCTTGCATGGAGTAATAATGACTTTTCTGATACGCAAAAAGCAGTGATTGCGACTTATTGCTTAGAAATGCAGATTAATGATATTAGCTATGATAAAAGTTGCGAAGAAAGCTTTAGTCTTGCAAACGCATTTGCAAAGATTAAGAATCCACGAAGCCAACGCATTGTGTTGTTAGAAGCTATGGCATTGGTATTTGCAGAGCATGTTGTGCATGTGGATAATATCCACCCAGAAGAAAAAAGAGTGATTGATGAGATGATAAAAGCCTTTAATCTTACAAAAAATCACGCATTAATCTATAGTGAATGGACTAAGGCTGTGCTATCTCTCACTACGCAAGGCAGGGCGTTAATTGATTTGTAATTTTCCTTGTACGCAATATGGGATATGCTGTAAAAATATCTCGCATATCATGGAATTACAAGCATTTGATTTGGGTAACGGAGTGTGTAAATACTTAGATTTAGATTCCAATATGTGTAAAATCTATGATGATAGACCAGAGATTTGCAATATAGAATCTATGTATGAAAAGCATTTCTATAGATTCTATACAAAAGAAGAATTTATACGACTAAATATAGAATCTTGTAATGCCATGCAAGAGCGTTTTGGGATAGAGGATAGGTTTAGGATTAAATAGTTAGCTATAACTATATTTTAGGTTATAGCTTATTTGTGAAATATTATTGAAAGGATGAATATGCCATTACCATTTTTAGTAGCGGCTGGGATTGCAGCCATTGGTGCAGGAGTTGGTGCAATAGCAAATGAAACTAGACGAGAGAAAGAGGAAAGCAAGTGCAGAAATAGTATTGAATCTCAATTACTCAGTGGGAATTATAGCATCACTGAGATTTCTTATGGCAAAACAAAAGGAACAGATTCAAGAAAATAGAAAATAAGGAGTAAATCATGCCATTACCATTTTTAGCAGCTATACCAGCACTTATTGCCGCAGCTTCTACTACTACGCTTGTAGTAGGAGGTGCTGTCGCGGCACTGGGTGTTATGGCATCGCTTGGAGCGTTTTTTGATAGCATAGATAAGAAAAAAAGGGAACTTAAAGCAACTGAAGCGAAAATAGCCAGTTTATATCACAGCGGTAATTATGCTACCGTAACAGTTGGTTTAACACGCAAAAAACGATTAGTTGGGACAGTGGAAGCTGAGGTAAGAGATGAACAACGAAAATTAAGAGTTGGACAAATAATATGACATATAATATTATTGATATTGAAAATCATCTTTTTAACGAAGTGGATAAAACCCATCTTGAGCAGTTTAAATCTGAGGTTATAGGCGTATTTCATAGAGATGACTATGATTTTAGCGGTGTCAATGAAATTGCACTCTTTATTATTTTTGATAGTAGCGGCAACAATGAAGTAGAGCTGATAGAATCAGAATATAATATGGATAAGAAAGAGGAAGTTAGCGTTACACTAATGCTAACTAGATTGGGTAACACGATACGAAAGCATATGATAGATTCTAAATTTTTAGGTATAAATGCTAGATTCTATCTTGGTGTAAATTGCACGCAGACTTTACACGATAGATTAAATGGTATGGATACAAAATCTAATCTAGCCACCATGAAACAGCAGCAAGGTGAAGATAAAGCTAGTATAAATCTAAAGCTAGAAAGCCCACGCTATAAAATGGGACAAATAGAGTTAGACAAAAAGACTAGAAAAAGCATTGAAGAAACCATTTTGCTTATGCAAAAGCAGGGGTTGATCTATGATGAATGGGGCTTTAAAGAAGTAGATGGTATCGCAAAAACCATTATCAATTTTCATGGGAAGCCTGGGACTGGTAAAACAATGAGTGCGCATATTATCGCAGATGCACTGGATAAAAAGATTATAAATAGCAATTATGCAGATATAGAATCTAAATATGTAGGCGATGCACCTAAGAATCTAGTAGCAGCCTTTGACTTAGCACAAAAGCATGATGCCGTGCTATTTTTTGATGAAGCAGATAGCTTTTTGGGGAAGCGAATCTCAAATGTAACTCAAGGCTCAGAACAAGCTATGAATGCCCTAAGAAGTGAGCTTTTAAAACTTTTAGAAGAGCGACCTGTGATAGTTATATTTGCGACAAATTTGCTTGATAACTATGATAAGGCTTTTCATAGTAGGATTTTGCAGTCAGTTGAGTTTAAATTGCCAAATAAAAAGCAAAGGATAGCCATTATTAAAAAGCATATCCCTGCTAAACTTTATGAGAAAGGAGCAAAAGAGCTAGATGAAGATGAGTTAGAAAAATTGAGTGAAATTGCAGATGGATTTTCTGGTCGTGAGATTAAAAACTCTGTGTAAATGGGCTTATTAAAGCGGCAAAAGAGGATACACTTCCTACTTTTTTACATTTTAAAAAGGCATTTAAGAAGTATAAAGAAGAGTTTGATAAATCTCATGAGTCTGAAAACAAAACGAGTGAGTTAGGAAATAGGGTAAGGAAAAACCTAAAAAAAGGTAACTACAAAACAATAAGGAGAAAGAAATAATGTCAAGTAAAAATACAAATGAGAATGCTAAAAAAGTAGGCGATGTGTTAAGAGAAGCTGGGATAGGCATTGAGGAAATATTATCTTTTGTCGCATCATTTAATGAAAAAACCTTAGCTGCTGCATATAATTATTATAAAGTAGAGAATGTCAAAACATACACTTTCAAAGAAGCTTTAGAATGGATACAAGATAAACTTGATAAAGATAAGCATGGCGGTGCAACTATCACTAGAGAAACACAAGACAATAAGATTATTTTAAAATGTTGCTTTTTAGATACTAATAAAAAGCCATTAGCAAAATTTGGTGATTTATTTCTAAATGTTAGCACAGATTCTATATGTCAGGATTTTAAAGATAATTTTGGCGATAAAAATATGATAGTTATTGAATAAGGTGGTGTTGTATGTTCGAGTTGATTAGAAGAGCTTGGGAATGGGTAAAAAAATTTTTTGAAAGTCTTTTAAATTTTGGTAGGAATATTCTTGATTGGTTTCAAGACCCAAGCAGATTAAAGGCATTAGAAGAAGACTATGATAGACTAGCCATTGTAGTAAAAGATAGATTGGATAATGGCAATTACAATACTGTTAAATGTCTTTTTAATCGCAGAACCAATAAAATTGAGGGGACACATAATGCAAGTAATAAGAACGCAGAAGGCATTGAAAGTAATGATTTAGATTCTGAAACTAAGAAGCGTTTTGGTAATAAAGAAATGCTTGTTTTAGAATAATAAAGGATTTGTGCTATGGATAATAATTTGATATGGCTATTTATTGGACTAGCGGTTGTTGTTGTAGCAGGTTTAATCGTGTTTATGAGTAGAAAAGATAAAGCTTTGGGTTTCAATGCGATAAGACAAGATTCTCTTACTATGAAAGAAGTTGTGGAGTTTTTTCAAAATAGTGAAGTAATAAATGAATTAGAGAGTAATCCTGATTTATTAGCCATTGCCATGCGTAATAAAATGAATGATGGTAATATAAAAGTTATTCTCACGCTATTTAACTCAAAAGAAAAAAAGATCATAACTACACCCAACACAAAAGCATATATTGTAAAAACGCTAGATTCTGATTTAGAGCAACAATTTGGTGATAAAGAAATGATTGTATTAAAGTAGTCAATATAAAAATTATTGCAAGACAAAATCACAATAACCACCGCTTTAAATCTAAAGAGATAAACACTCTTTTTAGATACACTAGGTTTTGCAAGATTAAGATTCACAAAAATTCACATTTTATAAGCTAGATTATTTTCATATATTTTTAATTTTTGCTTTTAGTAAAAGTATTGAGTTTTATCTCCCATATCTTAATGCTTGTGCGTGAGTTAGGGCTACGGCTAGGGCATCGCTAATATCTAGTGGTTTAATATCGCATTGCAGTCGTAACAAAACTTTTACCATATAGGCGACTTGCTTTTTATCGGCTTTGCCATTGCCTGTTAGAGACTTTTTAACTTGCAGGGGCGTGTATTCTGCGAAGTTGCCTAAATCTTGTAGGATTTTTAGACTGATTGCCCCGCGAAATTGTGCGAGTTTAATCACGCTTTTTGGATTATACGCATAAAAAATATCCTCCATTGCTACTTCATCTATCTCATAATTTTTTAAGATAAGATCAATGCCCTCGATAAATTCTACAATCTGGCTTTGCAGCTTTCTTGTCTCAATCTTAATAATACCCGCATCAAGCAGACTAGCCTTGCCAGATTCCACACTAATCACACCATAGCCGCAATTCCTGCTGCCCGGATCAATCCCTAAAATAATCATAAGTCTAAATAATCCGTGCCACCAAGTTTAGCAAAGCTTACTTCCATATTCTTTGGGATAGCCTTTATAATCTTATCAAGGAAGCACTGCTTTAGCAGTAAATCCCCGCAAATAAAGACTTCTTGTATCCCATAATTTAGCATCATATCACCCGCTAATGTGCCGATAAACTCCGCTAAAGAATCTATAACTCCATAGCATAATAGCTCGTTTTCCACTCCAGCAAGCTGAAAGCTCATCACACTACGCAAGATTCTCGCATAATCTAGCACGATAGAATCGCCCATTCTAATAAGCTTATAATCAATGCGTGGTCCCCTATCTCTTACGCAACGATTCGCATACTCTAGCACACTCGATTCTATCCCTAATATCTGTTCTATAAGCAGTGAAATATCAAGCAAATTAGTTGTGATTTTACTCTCTCTTATTACACTTGAAGGCGTAATAAGATTAAGCAAACCAAGCTTTTCTAGCTCATCTTGTGTTAGATTCCATTGTGATACAATGTCTTTGTTTGCCTTTGTGAAGTTAGCAATCAATTTATCACCATTTTTATAGCTATGCAAAGTCTCTAAATGCGTGTATAAATCAGTGGAAAAAGAAATATCTAAAATGCGTTGCAGACTAGATTCTGTATCTTGTGGTTTCTCAATCAAAAATTCACTCTTATGCGTGGTGGATAAAAAGGGGATAAATCTAGCAGATTTTGCCTTATTGCTTTTTAATAGGGAAGAGAGATTTTTATGCGTTTGCAGGTGGCTTAGATAGATATGCTCTGCTACGCTATAAGTAGATTCTAACATTTTAGCTTTATCTGTATAGCTGTAAGGATAGGCATCTTTGTAGCATAAAAGGGTGCTAGATTCTAAAGGATTTTTGTTTGAGTTTTGTTGATTAAAATCTAGCTTTATAGAATCTGATTCTATAAAATCTACTTGGGGCGTATAGAATAGATAGGATATTTCATGATTTTCTTGTAGATATGAAAGCAGTAAAAGCACTATAATATCACAAGATAATCCTGCAAATATCGTATTTGAGCCAAACTCTTTTGTGAAAACTTCTTTACATTGTATGCTTATAAATGGCTTTTCAAAACTTGCTAACATGCTTTTTTGTGCTTCACTCATACGCAAGTAGCTTTGAGCAGAATCTAATGTGCTAAAGAGAATGAATGGAATCTCTTTTTTGCTTTGTGCTGTATTTTTTAGTGAGAGTGTGAAAGAGATAGAGTTTCGCTGTAATGTAATCACCGTATTATCTAAAAGTATTTTAGCAAGAGATTCTATAAGTTCGTATTTTATGAAATGTTGCAATTCTACTTTGCTTAGTGTGTTTAACTTGCTTGTGTTTATTGTGCTTAGATTGATAGATTCTAAATATAAAAAGTCTGTAAGTTGTAGCGTATTTTTAGCGGTGCAATTTGGTGATTCTAGATTCCTAGATGTTTCGCTTTGCTCAACATGACAAGCATTAGAATCTAGATTTGTATTATTTTGTGTTCTAAAATCCGCACTCAACCCATAAGAAATAGATTCTAAATCCTCATAAATCAATGCGTGCATTTCATCTACATTTGGTATCAAAAGAGATGGGGTTTGTTTAGATTCTAAAGATTTGCAATCCTTAGTATGCGTTTTTGTAGTATGAGATTCTAAGTCATTTTTACTTGTTTGTATCATTATGCAATCTTTAGAATACAAGCCATTAAACTCATCTATACCAAGCTGTGTAATGTCTTTAAAAGTAAAGTCAAGCCCTAGTGGTAATTTGGAGCTAAGAGTGTCTGCTAGATTTAATATAGTATTAGAATCTGCTTGTATATAAATGTGAAATTTGCCTTTTTCATTATCGCTATAAAATAATTCTCTAATATTTTCACTCTTAAATTCACATAATAAGCGGATAAGAATGCCCTTTAATGCCTTGCTATATAAGCTATCTTGACGCACAAAGGTAAAGACGCATTGCAGTATTTGCGTATTGTCTAATGAATTTTGTGTGTCATATTTATGGATTTGGATCTGTTGTGATGGATCGCCGATAAATAGAATCTCTTCATTTTCTTCTTTTGTTTGCTGCATTACTTCCTCTAAAGATTATAAAAGTTATGATTTATAGACTTTTTGCACGATTTGCATTTCACTATTACTACCAAAAAAGCAAGGCGTGCTATCATGTATAGAATCTGTGTGTATATCAAGCAGCCTTTCACTACCATTACTCGCCATGCCACCAGCACACTCAAAGATATAGGCAAAAGGAAAGACTTCAAAAAGATTCCTAAGCTTTCCTTGCTTAGAATCTGTTGTAGCAGGATAGCTAAAAATGCCCCCGCCCTTACATAGAATCTGATGCAAGTCTGCTACCATACCGCCACTATATCGCAGTCTATACCCTTTGAGAAAAAAGCTTTCTACTAACTCTTTATGCTTTGGATACCAATGTTTTTGTGTGCCACCGGGTGAGTTTAGTTTGCCCTCTTCCTTTAGCTTTAGATTCTGTATAAACTCCCATGTATGCTTTGTGTAGTCATACAAATAGTGCATACTTTTAGAATCTTTTGCTACAACCATTTCCAAACGCGGACCATAGAGAAAATAGAGTGAAGCTACAAGATTTTTCCCTTGAAATTCATTTACATAGATTCCAAAAATACTGCCGATAGTGAGATTGCTATCCATAAGCGATGAGCCATCAAGCGGATCGTAAGCGACAAGAAGAGATTGCGATTTATTCAGCGTATCATTATCATAGCCGTATTGATTCTGTTTTAAAAGGGTAACTTCATCTCTCTCTTCACTAGCAAAGCCCTTGATATTTAGCTCCCCTAAAATATCGCCAAAAAGTTTGTCGGCAAGAATATCAACTTTTAGCTGATTATCACCGCTTGTATTCTCTGTATCGCTGTATTCGACATTTCTTTTTTGTAGTAGATTTGCAACTTGGACTGCACCTATTTGCAATGCCGCTATAATCTCATCGACTGCATAACTCATTGTATTCCTTTCACTAGCTTTTAAATCTGTAATATTAGCATGTTTATGTGTGTTTCATGTTTTTAGTTATGACTTAAAAATGCTAGATTGATAGGGAACGCTTACAAGTTTCTATACTACATATATAACCCACCATTTACTTTCAACACTTCGCCTGTGATATAGGTAGAATAATCGCTTAATAAAAATGCAACTGCATTTGCGATTTCTTCTGGTTTGCCAAGTCGTGAAAGTGGGATATTTTTTGCATATTCGGCTCTTACTTCTTCACTTAGTCCAGCAGTCATATCTGTCTCAATAAAACCGGGTGTAACGACATTAAAGCGGACATTTCTAGAGCCAGATTCAAGCGCAAAGCTTTTAGTCATGGCTATCATACCGCCTTTACTCGCTGCATAGTTTGTCTGCCCGGGATTTCCTTTTTCTCCAACGATTGAAGCGATATTTACGACACTTCCATGTCTTTGCCTACTCATAATTTTTAATGCTTCTCTACAACCAATAAAACAAGACTTCAAATTCGCATCAATCACACTTGAAAAGTCGTCCATACTCATACGCAAGGCAAGTTTATCATTTGTAATACCCGCATTATTCACAAGATATGAAAGCTCCTCATCACTCTCTTTAATGAGATTTAAAGCCTTAATGAAAGCCTCTTCATCTGTCGCATCAAAAGCTACTACTGCTGCCTTTCCGCCTTTAGATTCTATCTCTTCTTTAAGTGCGTTTGCAATCTCTGGCTTACTACGATAGTTAATCCACACTTTCAAACCAAAACCCGCTAAAGTCCGTGCGATTTCTGCACCAATACCCTTACTTGCACCTGTGATTAAAACATTCTTACCACTAAACTGCATTATATCTTTCCTTTAAAACAAAATATTTTTTGCAAATTTTTACAAAAAAAGGATTATAGCATAGCAAAAAAAATAAAATACCCTTTATAAAATGCAAGAAAAAATAGTAGAAAAACATAATGTTTTATCGTATAATTGCATACATTAAACCACATAAAAAGCGTAGAAATAAAGGATACTTACTTGCGACTCACACATTCTATTATTCTATTATTATGCTGTTTTATGCCGCTTTTTGGCTTAGATATGAAACTGAATTATGGCAAAGAAGATAAAGAGACTTTTGCAGTTTTAAATCTGCGTAATGAGCATCCATTCAGCTGTGAATCTAAGCTAAAAATAAATGGTGATGTAGAAAAGATTCTATGCAGAATAGTAGGTATCCCACAAAGTGGATTTAACCCCACAAAAAGCCCAATGCTAAGCTTTAGCTACACTATGGAAGCAAAAAAAGAAGATGATGAAAAAAGGGCTATGATTATAGAGATTACCCCAGCAAAAGGGGTAAAAATGCAGTTATTCTCTGTCTTTAGCGATTTAAAAACAGAGAATCCAATCCCTGTAACAAGGCAGACAGATTCTAAAAGCTATCAAATCGTAGCCTATTATAAAAAACTCCCATTTTTACGACCTGATGAGAATCTTGAAAAAAGAGATTCCATTAACTTCCCTGTATCTATACCAAAGACTGCAACGCCTACTATTAGCGAGCTTGATATAAATCGCAAACCGCTTGATTATATCGCAGGTAAAGACCTTGATGCGTTTTTAGAGATACGAGAACTCATGAATGCTAGAAAGTATCCAGAAGCCCTTGAGAAAATCGCAAAAGCATTGAAAATGTATCCAAATAGCCTTTTTGCAAAAGACATGGTGTATTATACAATCATTGCCCTAAGTCATTCTAAAAGTAAAGAATCTCAATCTTATTTAGCAGAAGCCGCAATCCCATGGATAAAAGCCTATGCAAGTGGATGATAAGATTCCAGAAGTTATGTATCTTTTATCTAAAACTCTTTTAGCCCAAAATAAGATAAAAGAAGCTTACTATTATCTTAATAGAACCATTGAAGAGTATCCAAAAACTCGATACGGCGCACTCTCAAAAATGCAAATCGCAAATACGCTAAAATCTCCAAGCGATATAAAACGCGCACCACTCATTTATAGAGAAGCCTATCAAGAGGCACAAGACCTTGAAGCCGCAGGAGAGATAGCTGTATCATGGGCGAAATTTAGCTTAAGAGATGAAGATACAGAATATGCAAATGAGCTATTACATAAGGTATATAGCGTATTTCCTGCATTTTTCCTTATCGACAAAGACGCTACAATGGAGCTTTTAGATGAGTTAGAGGAAGTAGAGCAATACACTATGGCAGCACCCATTGCTGCATATCTAAGTGGAAATGTGCCTTATAATAGCGAATTACACGCAAAGCTTTTAAATAAATCTTCAGAGTTTTACACAAAAATCGGGGATTTTGATATGGCACACAAACTGCATTTAGACTTCCTGCATTATCACCCAAATGATAAATTAGCCCAAAAAGTGAAAGAAAGAGATGATTCTTTATTATTCCAAGTAACAGGCGATTATAAAACAAAGCTTGAGCGATATGACTATGTCCTTGCAAACTATCCAAATACAGAGAGTGCGAAAAAAGCCTTAGAATTAAAGGCAAAACTCTATCTCGAAAACAAAAAATATGAAGAGATTTTACAAATGCAGTCTCTTTTACCACAAGATTCTGAAGTCGTCCAAGCCGCTATTGATAATCAAGTCGCAATCTTTTTGAAAGAGAATAATTGCGATGGTGTAGCAGGTGTGCTTAGCCGTGCAAATAAGGTAAAACTTAGCACAAGTGAGAGCTTGCAAGCCTTTGAGTGTTTATATAATCAAACCGCATTTAAAAAGGCACATGATCTTTTCTCTGGATTATATAAGCATATACAAGATGGTGGAGAACAGCTAAAATGGCTTTATTTGGAATCTAATACGCTTTTTGCACTTGGGCAGAATAAAGAGGCGATTAAAGCGGGACGAGATGTTATGGACCTAGCCTTTGCTATGGGGCAAACGCAGTATTATGATATTAGCTTTAAAATGTTTCATGCCTTTTATAATGATGAGGCAACAAGACATGAAGCCATAAATTTAAGTAAGAAAATGGATAAATGGTTTCCAACAGATAGAAGAATGCTAGAGGTGCATTTCACATTATTAAATGAAGCCGAACATAAAAAAGACCCCCTTGCCACAAGCACAGAGGCACGCATAATCATGGCTTTGCAGGATAAGATAAAAGAATATGATTACAGCCCTTATGTAAATTTTATTTATGTGAATACTTTGATGAATGAGAATAACTACACAGAAGCCCTAAAACAGCTAGACCGCATTAAAGATTTTAAAATGACAACTGATGATAGGCAGCAAAGATTCTATAAAATCGCTACGATTAACTATACGCTAAAATACATGGATAATAGCAAAAAAGCCCTTGATGCTTGTGTAGAACTCGGCACAACTTCTGCGTGGGGAACTCTCTGTAATAACGCCCTTTCCTTGCATGATAATGGTTTTGAGTAGAATATAGAATTGCCACTTAAAAGGTGCAATGTAGCAAAAGTCCAAAAACAAGTGATTAGACTTGAAAGACATATAATCTCTTTTTCAAAGTCTATGCCTCGTATTAATCATTTAATTGATAAGATCTAGCTATATTAGAGACAGGATTTTTATGGGTTTATAGCCCCACTAAAGACCAAAAATAAAAATTTAGAATCCATATCACAAAAACTTCGGCGGTAATATACGCAAACCAAAGCTTACAAAATCAAGTCCGCCATAAAAAGCATTTCCATAAGTTGCATCAAGCTGTAGCATATCTTGCACAAGCCATGTTCGCAGTCCCACTTGATACATAACTGGGTCAAAACGACTATAATAGACTTCACCAATCGCATACAAACGAGATACTATTTCTGTTTCTAAGCCCACACCAAGCGTATAGATTCCCTCCATAAAGCTTTGCAAATTATACCCCACATTCACATGCAATGCGATTTTAGAATCTAAAAATAAAAAAGTAGCAGGGATATAGGCATATATCTCGTTTGCATTATCCGCTCCAAAGAGATAATTATGTATATTTCCAACCGCAATGCCAATGCCCCAATCTTTCTCATCGGCATCAACAAAAAGCTTTTTTAGCTGAAACTGCACAGAATTAGACTGCAATCCTATCATACCGCCAAGCGTGATTTCAGTCCCCCAAATAAGATTACAACTAGGCAAACTCCATAGCTCACTATCACCTTGTGCATGTAGCTCAATCCATGTCTCCATTTGACAATGCCCTTTTGCCACAACCCTTGCATCATCGGTATTAAAAGGTCTTGCCGCATATAAACTCATCACATATATACATGGCAATATCAATAAAAATGCAACTTTTTTAAACATATCTATATCGCTTTTTGTAGTTTTTAAACAACTCATTATAACAAAAAATATTTTTAGGATAGAATGCGAATTGTAACAAATATGTTAGGAATACGCAGTTAAAAAGGAAATGCAATGTTTCAATATAAATTAATGCTATTTGGATTCCCAGATTTATGCAGGGATTATGATGATGTTTTGCTGCATTTAAAGCAAGTCCCACCACAAAGAGCAGTAACTGAAACGCTTGAGCAATGCTATCTTATTGATATGCAAACAGGGCATAAATATGAGATTAGCTTTGATAATAAAGGGTTGTTTGTAAAAGATTTTAAAGAGAGAGAGAATGAGTATTTGAAATCTGACTGATTATATTCTAAGCAATAAAAAGTGGCTTAGAATCTTAGTATTATTGATTTTTATGAATCTTTTTAAATCATATAATCTCTGGCGTATTAAACTATCTAAAGAGCAAAAAATAGCGTGTTTTTAAAATTTATTAAGCAATTCTGTATTTTTACATTATAACCTCAAGCATTTTACTTTTTAAGGGGTTTTTATGAAATCTAGATTTGCAGTTTTTAGTGTTATATTTGCTTTGTTTTCGGTATTTTTTGTTGCGTGTTCTAATGCAGAGCCAAAAGATGTGGCAATATCGTTTTATAAAGCAATGGCTAATGGTGATAAGAAAGGTGCAGTAAAACTCACATATATAGAAGATGAGAGCAAAAGAGATGAGTATGAGGGCAAAATCGCATTGACAGCAGGATTAGTGAAAGACAAGGTAACAAAAAAAAGGTGGTATAAAAGATATAGAGGTAACTGAAGAAAAGATTGAGGGCGATAAGGCAGAGATCACACTAAAAGTTAGCTACAATGAGTCAGATAAGACTGAAACTAGAAAGGTTAAACTTGTAAGAGTTAATGGAACATGGATGATAGGCTATTCAAAGTTAATATTTAAGTCTGCAATCTATCGTATCGAAAAGATTAATCATTGAAAACTAAGCTTTTAGTCATTATTATGCTTAGTATTATCCCTTTTAGTTTCATTTATTTTTATAACAAGCATGATGACTTCAAAGGCTTAAAGCTTGAGAATCTCGGCGATATTCCAGCCCTTGAGATAGGCGATATAATCTTTAGATATGGTATCGGCGTAGATAGTGAGTTAATCGCAAAGGCTAGTGGTGGCAATTTGACGCATGTAGGCATTGTTGTATCGCTAAATCCCACGCAAATATTACATGCGAGCACAGAAGATAATCCAACATTAAAAAATCAGGTAATCCTTAGCAGTTTCGATGAGTTTCTCTCACATGCCACAAATATCACAATAAAACGCTATAAGCTAAGCTCAAATGATAAAAGCTATATTGCAAAAACATATAGTCGCTATGTAGGTAGAGCTTTTGTGATAGAAGATAAAGATTCTACTGACAAGCTCTATTGCACGACTTTAATCGAAGAGCTATTAAATCCGCTTGTAAATCTCCATGTAAGTTACTCTACACTTGATATTGCTGTGGTGCGATTAAAGATTCTCTATCCTATTACATTATTTAATGATGATAGATCTACTTTGATATATCAATATAAACCTTTGTGATTAATGTATTACATAAGATTTTTTGCTTTAGTGTTTAGCATAATGAGATATAAATCTATATTTTTGGTTAGGAAGATCCAACTATCAGCTAAGCAGTATAGAGACATAAAAACACTTTATACAACATTTTAATATTTGCATATGCAAATATTTGTAGAAAAATCCAAATTTTAAGCTATAATGTCGATTTATGAAACATATTTGCAAATATATCATTGCATTATGTATCATAATGTAAAAGGGTGGTAACGATCATTTACACAAATGCTTGTAAAATACGCAATATAAATGATTGAGAGTAAAAATATTTTGGGGTAGAGAATGTATAAAAACAATTATATATTAAAATTATTTCAATATATGGGTGTAGGGATTTGGGGCAAAAAACATAATTTTATACATTCACAAAGATTCAAAACCATAATAAAACAGATTCTTTGCTTGATTATGCAAAGCACAGATTCTCTAAGAAACGGCAAAGTTTTGCAATCTAAGATAGTTTGTCATACTACGGCGTTAGCTGAAGTATCTAGCTTAGAATCTAAGCAAGATTTAGATTCTAAAAAAGATATTTCGTCTACGGCTCAATATGACAAGGTTTTAGAATCTAAACAAAACCTAATCTCTAAACAGAATCTAGAATCTTGCAATTTTGCACCCCTACGCCCTACACCCACCCATTTGGATAAGAATCTAGAATCTAAAAATTGCCATGTTGAGCGAAGCGAAATATCTAGCCAAGATTCTAAAAAAGATTTTTCGCTATCGCTCAAAATGACAAAAAAGCAAGAAATTAAAAACATAAAAGTAAAGGCGGTGGTATTATGTCTATTTTCATGTATGTTTTATGCAAAAATGTCAGCAAATGGCTTTAAGATTCAAGAGCAAAGCTTGAATGCTACAGCTTTAAGCTCTGCGTATGTAGCAGGGGCTAGGGGTGCTGATGCGAGTTACTATAATCCTGCGAATATGGGCTTTAAAAACGATTGGGGGGAGAATAAGCATGAGTTTGAGTTTGCTTTCTCACTCATTAATATCCCGGGATTTAAGTTTCAAGTGCCGACTACAAATCAAGGATTAAGTTCTATTACATATATGGATTATGATATAAGTATTTTAGAGGGCATTAAAAACATTCCTCTTGTTGGTCCACCTGTATATGATGCAATAATGAATAAGATTCCAAAAAAAGTTGAATTGCAACATACAACAGCAGATTCTGCTATGGTAGATGGCTCGACTGGCGATACAAACTTTATGTTGCCAAAATTTTTCTATAAATCAAAAAATTATAATGGCTTTACCTTTGGGGCGAGTTTCATCGCCCCTAGTGGTTTAGCGATGAAGTGGAATGGCTTGGGCGGTGAGTTTCTACAAGATGTGTTTATATTCTTAATCGAGTTTGCCCCATCGATTAGCTACACCTATAGGGACAGAATCTCTGTGGGTTTTGCTCCACGCCTTTTATATGGCATGGGAAAGTTTAATAATATCGTATATGTGCCTTTAGGCACAGCTCAACAGCAAAATAAAAATCCAACAGATGGTAAATTACCCGATGATACCAAAAATGAATTTATTATAGGGTCGGATGGTAAGCCCACTTCGAATCCAAATGACAATTATATAGAGGGTTCCGGCAAAAACTGCACACCAGCCTTTAATCCCGACATTTTGGAGTCTTTGCCTGATGGGCTTATTCCACCAGATATGGCGAGTTTATTTGACATGATGATTGAAAATCCTGCTTTCTATCCTGTTTTAGGCATACCGCCCAATGCAACTCAACTTGACGCTATTAAAGCATTGGTAGCTAGACTTCAAACCTGCCTTGTCGGCACAGCTCAAGTCGTGCAGAAAAGTGATGGCAGTGATATAGGCTTTGGCTATCGTGCGAGTGTGTCGGCTAGAGTGGGAGATGGCGGTATGTTTTCTGTGGTGTATAATAGCCCGGTTGCCATGCAGTTTAAAGGTAAGGTGAGTGCAGATACGATTATTGGTGGTCCAGTAGGGAGTGTGCGAATGGACGCCCCCCTATATCTCTATGTAACTATGCCTGAGATTCTAACCATTGCATATAGCCATGACTGGACATTTAAAAATAAGCATAAGTTGCGATTAGAGGCGACTTATGAGCGGACATTTTGGAGTAGGGGTAGGAAGTTTGACACAGAGTTTGGCTGGGACGAGGCAAAATTTACTGCTAGTCCGGGCAGTGTGCCAGAGAGCTTTAGTCAAGAGCAACTCATGGGTATGGTGGGTTTGGCTGATTTTACAGCTGTAGCTATGGGGAATGGCTGGGTAGATACGCATACTTTTAGGGTTGGGGCGACTTATATCACAAAGCGTCTGCGACTTATGCTTTCAGCAGCGTATGATAAAGCCCCCGTGCCACAAACTGCCATAGGTATCCCTGATAGTAATGGCTATATGATAGGGCTTGGTGCGAAGTATAATTTCCGTGATTTTGATGTGGGTGTGTCTTTGAGTAATACTTTTAAGGATAGCTCAAGTAGCATTTATGCGAGTGGTGGGGTAGGACAGCTTAGGATTGCTACTTTTTCGTTGGGATATAGGTGGTAGTGCTTTGGCATTTTGCAAAAAAGATATGAAATAATGATGAAGTAGGCTATAATTAGCCTTTATTTTTCTAATGATTTGGGGGAAATGCTATGAGTAGGAAACTATTAAGCTTAGGCTATATTTATGAGATGATAGGCAGGCATGAAGAGGCGTTGGCATTTTTTGAGCAGGTGCTTGAAAAAGATTCTAAAACTTTAAGCACAGAACTGATAAAAGAAGCACATTTAGGCATAAAAGCAAATGAAATGGCATTAAAGTTTAAAAAAGATAAAAGCCTTATCACAAAGAATCTAGACATGAAACTCATGCAGGAAAAAATCGCTATATTCAAAGAGAATCCAAAAAATTTAACAGGGTGGTTTAGTCAATGGAATTAAAAGATGTTGTATTGCAAACGCTGAGTGAGATTGAAAATAGCGTTGATGAAAAGGGATTTAAGGATATAAGGCTTGGTGTAAATACTGGTGAGACGGAGTTTTTACAGAGCTTTAAAGAGCGTATATTTGTGCTATTTGAGGGATTGAAACAAGATGATTTATGGTTAGAGAGTGCTGAAGATACACAGAATCAAATACAAGCAAAGCTAGATCTTATACTAGGATTCTTGCAGTTTCAATTAGCCCTGCTTGATGCGAGGTTAGAGGTGCTTGATAAAAGGAATTTTGAGGGAGAGTGAGTTTTATTGCAGGTGCTTTATTTGCATGTTTTAGTGTTTGATTGCTGTTTTATTTAGCGTTAATTGTTTGGCTTGTGATTGTTGCTGAAGTTAGTTTTCAATAACGATTTTGCGGGTTAATTGCCTTGATCTTTGTTAGTCGTTTTGCTTGGATTACTCTTATTTTACAAACAATATGTTTTGTCCTACTAGCCCTTTTGTTTATATTTTAGATTCTCTATGGCGATACATTAGGGATAGGTTAATATTTACTTTGCCTTAAATTTGCATTAAATAAGTTGCAATCTCATTCTAACTAAAGCAAAGAGAAATGCTAGTGCCTATGTTAAGTGTGCTATTAAGATTGATTTTTGCATGGTGTAGGTGTGCTACATGTTTAACTATGCTTAAGCCAAGTCCTGTGCCATTTATCATGCTTGAGTGGCTTTTATCCACACAGAAGAATCGCTCAAACACTCTCTCATGATACATTTCTGGTATGCCAATGCCACTATCTTTGATATGCAATGTTTTGTGTGTCGCATCAAGGATTATCTCTATATTGCCCTTATCCTTATTGTATTTTATAGCATTCTCACAGAGATGAGAAAGCATAACAAGAAGTAGTCGCTGCTCTCCCATCACCAAAAAATCATCGCCTTGTATAGCACAAGAAAGCCCTTTTTGCTGGATAGAATCTTTAAACATAGATAGAGTAATTTCACAAAGATTTCGCATGGAAAGCGGATAAGGCGTAAAAGTGTAGTCATTATCAAGCTCATTTAGGATAATTATATCTTCAATCAAAGCCATTAAATGCCTTGCTTCCTTATGTATATTGCAAAGAAATTTTGGAATGTCTTCTTGTTTAATGATATTGTTTTGCAGCATTTCAAGCACGGCTAAAATGCTCGTGAGTGGGGTTTTTAGCTCATGTGATACATTTGCGCTAAATTCTCGTCTTAACTGCTCTCTTTGTGCTTTTTCTGTAATGTCGTGTAGGAGTAAGGCTACGCCGATTGGGGTTATTTTTGTTGTATTTTCTTTACTTTGATTGGCTGTGAGATTTGGGTTAAAATCGCTAGATTCTGTATCATTGTTTTGAATTATATATGAAAACTCGCTTTTAGATTCTGTATTAGTTATTTTGCTACAATCAACATGATGGGCTATTGCGTTAGATTCTAGATTCTCAAAATTTTGTGCTTTAGTGGAGTTAAGCACAGATTCTATAATGACTTGATAGGTGCGGTCGTTTTTATGTATGATTTCTGTTAGCTTTTCACCCTGCATTGCAAGATTAAACCATTTTTTATATTGCGTATCTAGTGTGGCTATATTCATGCCTTCATGCAATGTTCCAAAAAACTTCATAGAACTTTTATTAAATGATAAAACACTACCTTTAGAATCAAGTAGCAAAAAGCCATCTTTCATATTTTGCGTAATCGCATTAAATGTTTCCTTGTCTGCTTGTAGTTGCTTTATTTGAGAATCTATCAAGCGATTTTGCTCATCAATCTTATGTAAAAGTGGTGAGAGTTCTTTATAGCTTTTTAGTCCAAGTGGATTCTCTAGATTGAGTGCGTTAAGTGGTGCGATAATAAAGTTTGCAATGCTTCTTGCAAGCATAAAGCTAACCGCCAAACACGCAAATAGAATAAGGCTCATATAGGGCAAGGTATCATAGAGAAGTGAGGGCATATTTTTTGTGGGCTTGCTATGCGTAAGATATAGGCTTGTAGGTTTTTAGGATTTTGAGTAAAATCTAGATTCTGCGTTGTCTCTTGTGTGCTTTTGCGGGAGTTTGCTTTTTTTGCTTCGGCACTACCGCTTAGGTAGCTTCTCGCAAAAAAAGCTTCACAACCCACAAAATCATCACAAGATACTTCCGCAGTTGGCGTTTTGGAGTTTTTAGAATCTAGATTCGCTAAATTTTCGCCCTTGTCTATACAATTTGAACGATTGGCTAAATTGTGATGGATAGTCATATTGCTTAGATAACTCCTACCCTCTAATTTAGCCAAAGCCTCCAAAGCCATAGAGCAATTGCTAGAATTTGTGGTTTTGTTTGCGTGGCTTGTTGGCGTAGAATCTAGATTTTTACTAAAATTTGAGCTAGTTTCTAAACTCACACTAGATTCTATAAGCCCCCTATCTAACATAATCTTTACAGCGTGATAAAGCATTTCTTGCTGCATGCTTTCTTTAAACTCTATCCTTTCTGCATGATTATCAAGTGCTTCTTTTAATGCAAGATTATCATATACAACATTACCATGAGAATCTATAAGGCTTACACGATAGGCGGTATTAATATGTGATAAGAGATTCCCTGCTGTTTTAACCCTATCTCAATATAATGGCTATTTTGCTTTAAATGTAATAGTATCTGCTTTTCATAATAGTTTGTAAAAAAGACGAAACTAGCCCATAATCCAAGCAATACCCACCCAAAGCATACAACAAAAATAGTCCAAAATATCCTTTGCCGCAAAATCCACTCACTTCACTTATATTTGCGCGATTTTATAGCCAACGCCACGCACGGTTTGAATGTATTTGCCGCTTTCCCCAAGCTTTGTGCGTAAGGTATTGATATGCACATCAACTGTGCGTGTTTGAAACTCACTACCCCAAATAGATTCTAAAAGCTGCTCTCTTGTAAAGACTAAATGCGGATTAGCAAGGAATAGCATAAGCATTTCAAACTCTTTATAAGTAAGATTTACAGGCACACCATTAGAGCTAACTATACGCGTTTTTGGATTAAGAGTGATTTCTTGAAAGCTGTATTCATCAAGGGATAATCCACGCGTTCGTCTCAATAAAGCGTTTATTCTAGCAAGTAATTCTAGCACACCAAAGGGCTTTGTTACATAGTCATCAGCACCCATATTTAGCCCATAAACCTTATCTAGCTCACCGATTTTTGCAGTTAAAAGAATGACTGGTATATGCTTTGTTGATTGCTTTTTCTTTAGAATCTTTAGGACTTCTATGCCATCTTGCTCTGGTAGCATCATATCAAGCAAGATGAGTTCAGGCATACAATCTTCACTCAAAGCATTGAGTTCTTCAAAAAAGGCTGATGGTGTCGCAAAGCCCTTTGATTCTAAAGAATGCGTATTTAATGCGTATTCAATAAGTTCTCGTATCGCATGTTCATCTTCTAGGATAAAAATCATTGTTTCACTCCAAAATAATATGATTTATTATAGCTTAGTTTTCTTTTGTCATAAATGGTGTGATGTTATTTGAAAGTCATATTATAAAGTCTATGATATAATTATGTCTTATTTCTTTTATAAGGATATTTGTGCTATCAACTAATGTTATTTCTCGTCTATTTGGGCGATTTGCCCATACAAGATTCCCAAAAAGTATGCAATATGCGATCAATCGCTTTTATGTTGATTTCTTTAAAATCAATCTTAGCGAATTTGAGAGTTTAGAATCTTATCCTACGCTAAACGCACTTTTTACACGAAAGCTTATAAAGCCTAGAATCCTGCATACAATCCCTTTTAATCTCATTAGCCCAACAGATTCTCTTATTACAGAATCTGGTCGCATTACACAGCAAACTGCCCTGCAGATTAAAGGTAAAAGCTATAAGGTTGCTGATTTACTCGGTGCAGTGCATGATTTAGATACATATAGCTTTTTAAATCTCTATTTATCACCAAAGGATTATCATCACTATCATGCCCCGTGTGATTTAGAGATTTTGGAGGCAAAGTATTTTTCTGGTAAGCTTTTGCCGGTGAATTTTGCAAGTTTGTATAAAAATGAGAATCTATTCATACAAAATGAGCGAGTCGTGCTAAAAATGCGTTGCAAATATAATCAAAGCATTATGTATTATGTCGCTGTCGGTGCGTTAAATGTCGGTAAAATGCAGTTTTTATTTGATAAGGCAATACAGACAAACGCAAAGCAAGGCGATTGTGTTTATACTTATGAAAAGCCTATTGCATTAAACGCAGGTGAAGAGATAGGATTTTTTGAAATGGGATCTACTATCGTATTAATCGCACAGGCTAACTGGAGTGTAAAATCGGGCGAAGTTGTGAGAATGGGTGAGCAGATTGGCACTTTAGAATCTAGCATAAACGAGTGAGTAGCTTAACTCTGCTTCTTTTTCAAAGTTATTATTGTGTTGTCGTTTGTAATGGAACTTTTGCTTAGTTGCTAGAATCTAACACAATGATTTATCATGTTTTGAGAAACGCGAAATATCTAACACGGATTTCATAAAAGATATTTTGTTTTTTCAAAGGTTTAATGCGACAAGATTCTATAAATGTTGCACCCCAAAGTCCCACATCAACTCATATAAAATAGATTCCAAAAATAAAAACTAAAAATAGAATCTAGCAAATATGTTGTGAATAGCCATAAATCATACACTACCTAAGAATCACTCTCTTTAAGGCATATATCTTGTAGATAGTTAATTGCTTTTTCGGTATCATTTAATATACTATGCCTACTTAATTCTTTGTCTGTTAGGACTCTGCCATTAAAGCATTTGCTGAATATAGTCTCGCCATATCGCATCATTATTATGGCAAATAGCTTTTTATCTTCTGTGTAGAGTTTTGTATCTCCATGCAATACACGATTTAAAGCTGACACTTCTGCTCGTAATCTTCCACCTGTATCATACATTTTCATAACGCCTTCTTGCTTACTATCTTTATATGTTATTTCTAGCTTTATATTGCCATTTTCATAATACCACTTTCCTATTATAATCTTATCATTCTTAGCTTTAAGCAAGGCTAGTAGTTTTTTATCTGTTGTATAGCATCTTATGTCCCCTTGACGCCTATCGTTTAAAAATGATGCCTCTATTTGTAAATTCCCCATTTTATCATACCTTTTTGCTATACCTTCTACCTTATCATTTTTAAATGGCATTTCTTTTTCTAGATTCCCATTCTCATAATACCACTTTTCTATACCTTCTTTATCACCATTTTTAAATGGTCTTTCTCTCCAAAGATTCCCATTTGAATGATAGTCTCTCTTTACACAACCGCTTATTTTGTCTGTTTCATTTTTGCATTCTTGTAGCATGGTTGTATCGACATTATAAAGTGAAAACAAAGCTATAAACGCACTTTTTAATAACATATCCGCCCTTTTAAATTGAGATAATAAAACTTATATTTTAAGAAACAAACACAAAAAACAACGCTAAAAATTAAAGCTAGAATCTAGCTTTAAAAATGGATAATGTGAGTAACATAAAGATTCTAAAAGCCATTATTGTGGCAATTTCTCTTCTTTATAGTTTTTAAAAATATCTTGTGTGATTTTATAGCTGCAAAATTTTGGACCACACATTGAGCAAAATTCAGCGTCTTTAAAGACTTCTTGTGGCAGGGCTTCATCGTGGTATTCTTGCGCTCTGTCGCCATCTAGGGCGAGTTCAAACTGCTTATTCCAATCAAAGCTATACCTTGCATCACTCATCGCATCATCTCTATCTCTTGCACCAATTCTACCTCTTGCAATATCTGCGGCGTGTGCGGCGATTTTATACGCGATAATGCCCTCTCTCACATCATTTGCGTTTGGCAGTCCTAAATGCTCTTTTGGTGTTACATAGCATAGCATTGCTACACCTTTCCACGCGGCTACACACGCACCAATGGCACTTGCGATATGATCATATCCTGCGGCAATATCTGTAACAAGCGGTCCTAATACATAAAATGGTGCTTCATTGCAATACTCTTTTTGCAATTCTACATTTCGCTCTATTTGATTAAGCGGGACATGACCGGGACCCTCAATCATTACTTGCACATCGGCTTCATACGCCCTTTTTGCAAGTTCGCCCAATACCTTTAACTCGGCAAATTGTGCTTCATCACTCGCATCAGCCAAACAGCCCGGGCGTAAAGAGTCGCCTAAAGATAAAGACACATCATATTCTTGACAGATTTTTAGAATCTCATCAAAATATTCATAAAAAGGATTTTCTTTGTGATAATGTAGCATCCAACTTGCCATAAGGCTACCACCACGAGAGACTATACCCATTTTTCGCTTTGAGACTGCTGGCATGTGTGCGAGTAAAAAGCCACAATGTATAGTAAAGTAGCTTACCCCTTGCTTTGCCTGTTTCCTTAATACACTAAGCATAGTTTCAATATCTAGTTTTAACACATCATTTTTCACATCATGTAGAATCTGATACATAGGCACGGTGCCAATAGGCACGCTTGATGCCTGTATAATAGCCTCTCTAATCTTGTCTAAATCGCCACCTGTGGATAGATCCATAACAGTGTCTGCACCATACTTGATTGAAGTCTTAAGCTTTGCTACCTCTTCATCAATGTCTTCTACGATTTGAGATGATCCAATGTTTGAGTTAATCTTTGTTTTCAAAGCTACGCCAATACCCATAGGCTCTAGATTCTTATGATTGATATTTGCAGGGATTATCAGTCTGCCCCTTGCGACTTCTTTTCTAATGAGTTCTGGGCTAAGATTCTCAACATTTGCAACATATCGCATTTCTTCTGTGATAATGCCCCTTTTTGCGTAATAAAGCTGTGTCCTGATTTTATCATTTGCCCTTTTTTCTATCCATGTATTTCGTAAATTCTCACTCATGCAAATCCTTTGTAAATAGAGTAATTTCAGTCTAAGTGTAATGCAAACTTGTGTGATTTTATCTATATCCCAATATAATTTTGAATCTAGTAACGATAAAATAGAGTTTTTGTATAAAATGGTAACAAACTTTACAGATTTATTATATAATGATAAATGTTTTTTGTATCATATCGCACTGAAAAATGAGATATGGTAACATTAAGTAAAGTTATTAGCATGTGAGTGAAGTTTTATAAAGTGTTTATTTTTTAAGGAAAAATGATGAAGGATATAACGCTTATTATCATGGCAGCTGGAGATTCTGTGCGATTTTGCAGTAGCAGGGCAAAAGGCACATTACATGCAAATACACACTTTAATCACACATTTCATAATGAAAATATAGAATCTAGCAATAAACCATCTACAAAGAAACAATGGCTAAGGCTTGGGACTATGCCTTTGTGGTATTTTGTAACACATAATCTTGCTTCACAGATACTAGACATACTTAATACATTACAACAAGCAGAAAATGCAACACACACAAATACCCATCAAGGCAAAAATGACACAAAATGTAACAATAAAAATAGCGAATCTAATCCAAACAAATCCATAGATACACAGAATCTAATCCAAGATTCTCAAACGCATTACGCAACAACACCTTTACAAAAGATAATCATCACAGCTTCTAAAAAAGATATATTCTATATGAAAAAACTCATATCAAATGCTTTGTATTTTCATATCAATGATAAAGAGTATAAAATCGCTCTTGAAATAGTTTGCGGTGGTAACACTCGCTTTCAATCTCTAAAAAATGCCCTGCAACATGTAGAAAGCACGCATATAATTGTCAATGATTGTGCGAGATTTGATACAAAAAGGCATGTATTGCATGATATGTTATCTTTATTTATGAATGAAGATTTTGACTGCATTGTGCCGTATTTGCAAGTGAGTGATACAACACTCATGTATGATTCTACAAATAATACACATAAAGCAATAGAGAGGGAGAAGTTAAAGCTTATCCAAACGCCCCAAATCACAAAAACACAAAAGATTCTAGAATCTTTTACAAAAGAGATTGACTTTAGCGATGAAAGCACTGCAATACTCTCACTTAAAGATTCTAATCTTGGCTTTGTTATCGGCAGTAAAGATATGACAAAGCTTACATACCATGATGACTTGCATTTATTAAAGAAGCTATATCACGCAAACGCACATAATAAAAGCGACACTCTCATAGGCTATGGTAGCGATATACATGGCTTTATAGATTCTAAAGATATGTATCTGTGCGGGGTAAAGATAGAATCTAGCATGGGTTTCAAAGCCCATAGCGATGGCGATGTGGCTATACATGCGATTATAGATTCTATACTTGGGGCTATGAACTATGGCGATATAGGTGAGCTTTTCCCTGATAGTAAGGACGAGTTTAAAAACATAGATTCTAAAATTCTATTAAAAGAAGTTTATGATTATTGCTTAAGCGTTGGATTAGAACTCATTAACCTTGATATTACAATCACAGCTCAAACCCCTAGAATCTCGCCCTATAAAGCACAAATGCAAGAAGTCCTAGCTAATATTCTTTACTTACCAAAAATGTGTGTCAGCATAAAGGCTAGCACGGCAGAGGGCTTAGGCTTTGTGGGAAGAAAAGAAGGCGTGCTAGTAAATAGCATAGCCCAACTTAAAGCAAGGAAGCTATATTAAACCCATGAAATTAAATAAAGTTTAGGAAAGGAAGTATGCAAGAAAGATTTTTATATGACAAAGATTCTAAATAAAAAGAAATTTTAAGCAAAAAGAATCTTATTGCTAAGAAAGATCCCTAAAACTTTGAAAAAAGGATATGTATGAATGTTTTGATTATTGAGAGTGAAACTTATTTAGCCCAAAGTATAGCAAGTAAATTAGCAGATGGTGGGCATGTATCATTTATCACTTCTTCACTTGAAGAGGCGGTAAATCGCACGGGATTTGACATTGTGCTACTCTCTACAAGCACCGCAGATTATAGAGATATTATTGAAACACATAAAGACGCCATAATCATTCTTATGGTATCCTATGTCAGCGATGATACCGTATCAAAGCCTCTTAAAATGGGAGCAAAAGACTATATTATTAAGCCTTTTATAATGGACGAGCTAGTAAGAAAAATCGAGCATTACAAAGGCTTTAAAGAACTTGCTGAAGACATTAGATTCTTTAAAAACTATTTCACTTTCATACAAAATGAATTACAAACGCCAACCCTGCCCCAATACAATCCGCCGATTCTAATTAAGGCTAGTTCTCAAAGAAGTGCGGATATTTATGCGATGAAATATGCGATTGAGAGAAAACTAAGGTTTGAGTTTATAAGCCTTAAGAGTATCTCATGGAGTGATTATGAGTTTCAAAAAAATAAAGTCTATTACATTACAAATTGTGAGAATCTAAAGAAGCAAGAAAAAAAGGATTTTTTGGAAAAAATGGCAAACTATCGCCTTATTATCTCAATGATTTCTGATGATTTAGTATCCTTTCCGCATATTGTAGATATTACAAATATGGCTAACAATCTTGAAATTGGCAGTGAGATTCTATCCATTAAAGAATATGAAAGGATTGTTATCACAAAATTTGAGGGGCGATATCCAGATGTGGAGTTAGCAAAAAAACTTGGCATGAGCCGCAAAAGCTTATGGGAAAAAAGGAAGAAATATGGCATCTCAAGAAAAAAATAAACAACTCTATATCGATAAAGAAGCGATTTCAGTCCTAAATCTCGCACAAGAGGGCTTACTCTATCCTGTAACAGAGCTTATGAATGAAGCACAAATGAAAGCAGTCAATACAAGCGGTGTCTATAAAGACCAGAGCTATCCTTGCCCTTTTCTCTTAAGCCCTAGTGGCAGACGCAATAGTGAAGTCTTACAAAAGGCAAAAAAGGGCGATAAAATCGAGCTTATAACAGATGGTGAGACTTCAGGTAGCATTATCGTAGATTCTGTATTTAGCATTAATAAGCAAGAGCGGATAAATAAGATAATGGGTGGTGATTTTGCCTCCAAACGCATACAAGATATAGAATCTAGAATAGGCGAAATTTGCGTTAGCGGTAAATACACACTCACAAATAACGACATTATAAAGCACAAAAAACGACTAGCCCAACGCATAGCTACACTTAGTGCTAAAAATATCGCAGGTATTGTAATGAGTGCTTCTCCCCTGCATAGAATCCATGAAAAAATTATGCGAGACGCTTTAGAAGAGTGTGATCTCTTAGTCGTATTTTTACTCAAACCACATAAAAGCGACTTGATAGAATATAACTTGCGTTTAAAATGTATGGAATTTTTGATAGATAATTATCTTATGAAAGAGCGAGTTATCATTATCCCGCATGATGATACCTATCTGTATGCAGGGCAGAATCGCATGATTATGAATGCCATTGTAGCAAGGAATTTTGGTTGCAATAAACTGCTTGTTGGCGAGAATAATCGCGGCTTATCTGTGTATTATTTAGATAATGAAGTGCATTCTATCTTTGATTCTCTCACAGGTATGAATATAGAAGTTGAGATTTTACCAGAATATGTATATTGTGATGTGTGTAAAACACTTGTCTCAATCCATACTTGTCCGCATGGACATCATCATCACATTAACTATAATGCAGAATCTTTTGTCGAGTTCTTTAGACTAGGGCTTTTACCCCCTGCTATGCTTGTGAGAAGGCAGATTTCAGCAATATTGCTTTCATCTTTGTTCCCACATAGATTCAAGGATTTAGATAGATTGTATTATGATATTTTACCATCTAGCGGGATTATACAAAATAGCGGTGAAGAGGAGTTTTATCTAAAGCTTATGCAACTTTATCAAACAACCTCACTCAATTAATGTTGTTTCATTTATAAGGCATACAATGAAATTTTTTCATCTTTATATTTTTGATAAGATAAAGCCTTTAGTATTGCAAAAAATCATTGCAAATATTTTGGGCTTTATTATTATTTATCCCATCACTTTGCATAATAAAGAGACTGCATTATTGCTTAGTCTCTTTTTAGCAGTATATCTTTATAAAAATATGCAAGATTTAGAATCTAACCCAAACGAGTCGGCACAAAATAGCAATAAACTAGATTCTAAAACAGCTTGTCATGTTGAGCGTAGCGAAACATCTAAAAACTTAGAAATTAATCATAAGGACTCTAACCCAAACATAGATTCTAATCTTAACCCTACAAATAACACAGAATCTAATCCTATAAATAATGCCAACTTAACACAAGAATCCAGCAACACACAAGATTCCATAAACACAAACCAAGCTAAACCACTCATACCACACGACTTTGCTATAATCCAGCTTATGATAAGCCTTTTTTGTGCGTGTTTATTTGTCTTTGCAACATGGCAAATGTATATCTTAGAAGCCCTTATTGGTTGCATTTTTATAAGAATCTATGATTATTACAAGCCAAGTTTAATAGGCAGATTCTATAACCTAAAGCCAAACAAAATACTAGGCAGCATTCTAGGGGCGATTTTGCATGGCGTATTAAGCGGTGCAAGTGTTATGATACTCTATTATATTTCAGTAAAATTTTCTTAATTTGCAAATGTGCTAACTAAACTTTATTTTAAGCATGATTAAAAGACTAATAGATATTTATACACAAGATTCCGTGATTTGAGTAATTTTGTAAAAATATCATAGTTTTTACAAAAAATAGTTATAAATATTACATAAATCGTTTTTTTTTTTTTGAGTTGTGTTACAATAATTCACGCATCTTACAACAAAATGCAAATATTTTAAGTGATTAAAAGGGGTTTATCATGTATAAACGATTTGGAAAAGTAGCAATAACACTAGCACTAATCTCTACGCCAAGCTTCATGTTGGCTGATGAGGGTGATGGCAATGGCTTTTTTGCTGGGATTAATACGGGCTATTCAGTAAGTTTTGAAAAAAGAACAAGCGCGGAAACAGGACAACAAACCGAAACAAAAGATACAACCATAGCACCAAGCTATCTTAATATCGGCGTGCAGTTGGGTTATAACTATATGCTGACTGACTTCTTTGGTTTGCGTGGCTATTTGGATTATAACTATGGCTTTAACCACAATCATACAAAAACAACAACCACAGAAACAGGACAACAAAATCAAATCACCGATACAACCACACTGGATTCATCTCATGCGATTAGTGTAAATGTCGATGTTTTGCTTAATATCCTAAGCTCTGATACCTTTGCATTTGGAGCGTATGCGGGTATTGGACTTGGCTATGCGACAATGAATAGCACCAGCAAAGCAACTGATGGCGGTGTTATAACAAACACAACAACACCGCAAGGCGATGGCTTTATCCTACCTATAAATCTAGGGCTAAGTCTCACTGCAAATAATCATCATCGCTTTGAGTTGGGCTTTAAAATACCAACTTTAGGTGTTAAATATGTAGCACCAGCTCAACAAGGCAATCCAACAGAAACAACCACAACAAGAAATCTCATCACAACAATAGGATATAGCTACATTTTCTAGCATGTAGCCTTTGTGTGTGATAATCTTGTTTGCAACCCACCGCATAAACACACACCGCTATCTTTATGATAGTAGTTATATCTCTCACTCAAATCTATAGCAAATTTAATCAAACTGAGCATATCCTTTGCATAACAAAGAGATTGCATTATTACCTAATCTTTTTTTAGTGATACATATTTATGGGAATATACAAGATTTGAATTCTAATGAGTGGGCTGCAAGGTTAAAGCTATAGTTATTGACAATTAGATTCTTATCAAACTGCACCCTTGCACCCTGCATCCACCCAAGTGATTGAGATTCCAAAAAGAACATGGACAAAAATTCTGCGGAAGTATCTTGCAATGATTTTCCAAAGAAGTTTTACTTTATGGGCTATCAAAAAAAAGAGTGGCCTTTGTTGGTGCTAATGTGTGGTTAAGTTGTGTTTAGGACTGGTAGTTCAAGCAAAAATCCTAAACAATCTCAAATCCCAAAATCTTCGCCCATTCTATATCTTTCCCGCATTCTACAACAATGCCATTGCCCACTAAACTTAGCAAAGGAATATCACTAGGGCAATCACTATACGCATAGCTTTGTGCTAAATCATACATTGATAGATCAAGTGTTTGTGATAACTTATAAAGCTTTCTATGCTCCATCGTATGAATACCTGCCATATTGCCGCTTAAAACCCCCTCACTACTCTCCAGCGAAACCGCCACAACATATTGAATCCCAAAATGCTTTGCAAAAATGCGAATATATATCTCAAAGCCACCTGATACAATCGCTATGGTGTGCCCCAACTTTTGATGA
>NZ_JMKW01000025.1 GCF_000686565.1 Helicobacter bilis ATCC 51630 | reverse complement strand
ATCACAAACGGCGCTTCAAAAATCACAGCTAACGCCCTAAATGTCAATGAGCTTTTACACCTAAAAGACTCGAGCAAGCATAGCGGTGTTATGAAAATTGAGTTAAATGCTAATGGCGAAAACATAGACCAAAAGTTTGACAAATACCTAAATGTAAGCGTAGATTCTAAAGACCTAAAAAATATGAGTGGTGATGAGATAGCAAAGCTTATAGAATCTAATAAAAACACAAATGGAAATAATGAAAAAACAGAATCAGATTACAAAAACGCAAGTGGCACATATATCACAACAAGTGATGGCAAACATTATCTAGTCTTGCCAGATATTATGACAAATGATAATATTACAAATAGCACAGGACAAGTTGCAAATGGTGGTAATATCTTAATAGAGCAAACCGAACTCACAAAAGGTGCATTAAATAACTATGGAAAGATTCTAATCGATGATGGCTTTGTAAGTGGAGATAAACCGACACTCTATCTCACAGGTAATCTCAATAACTACAATACAATAGATTTGGGAGCTAACGGACATATAGAAGTAACAGGAAACTTTAATAACAAAGGTAAAATCCTTTTTAGCATTCAAGCAAATCCAAATGACTCTAGCAACAATGAAATAAAAAATGCAAGTATGAATATCAAAGGCAAAGCAACACTAGACATATCACCCGGAAGCACAGGGGCATTACAGGCAGATATAGCAGATTCTAAGACTTTATCGAGTATAAGCAGTCAGCTTAATACTAATGGTAGCAAGGGCGTAGAATACAATCTCATAAAAGCAGAATCTATAAGCTACACTTACACACAAGGGGATTATACTACGACTTTTGATAAAAGCAACGGCAATACAACCATAAAAACAGAACACACCAATGGCGGACAATGCACAAATAAAGACTGCCAAACAGGAAGCAATGGCAATACAAAACAAGAAACCGACTTCACAACAAATGGCAAAGACAATCCATGGGATATGGATAAAGCCCAAACAGATTCTAATGGCAATGTAGTAGAAAATGGCATAGGCTCAACTGATAATGAAGGCAATCTCATACAAAAGCCAAGTCAGCAAGATAAACAAGAAGAATGCAAACAAGATGGCAAGTATTGTGGCTTTGGTAGCAATGCTAACGCTACTGAAGCAAACAGAGGCTATGATTACGCACAACAAAAGATGAAAAATAGCTTTTCACTCACTTATAAAGGCGGTAGCATAGATGGTAAATATATCGATATAGAAAAAGTCGTAAATGATACAACAATAGGCTTTAAAATCAATAAAGTAGATATTAATAACTTCATAGAGGGCAATACAGAAAAGCCTTTATGTAATGCAGAATCTAGCACATTTGATTGTGCTTTATACATGGAAGCAGGTGGAAATAACTCATGGATAAATGCGATTAAAAAAGAGAGTGCAAATAGCTATGAGATTCTAAAAAATCTATTCTATGATGATAAATCTTCACTTGTGTTTTTAATAAACCTAGACCAAACTCTAGCTGCCTCAAGAAACCTAGAGTATTTCCTAGAAGTAGGTAGGACTCTAGATACAGCAATAGATCATGTCTCAAACCTAGAGAATAAAGCATCAACACTTCATACACTCACACTATCAATGGAGAGTGCAAAGCTAAATCGTCTAGCAAGAGTAGCTAGCATTCATGGTAGTGCTAGTAGCTATATAGCTATGCAAAACTATCAAAAGAATTTAGAAGCAGCATTAAGGGAAGCAGAGAAGCTAAAACTAGCAAGTCTAGATTCTAATACAAACACAAGAATAGCAGCTATTAATAATATAGTAAGTGGTAATACAAATAGTAATGCAGTTTATAGAAGTAGTGTAGCTACTCTAGCAAGTAGCTCTAACACAAACACACAAAATGCAAACAATGGAGTAACAGATATACAAAGTGATGTTACAACTGATAACAACTCAAATGAAGTATGGTTTGATACCTTAGCAGATTTAATCATGAGATTTAATAATAGAGAAGAATATCCAAATCATGCTTGGGTTAATATGCTAGGTAATCTTAACTTCTCAAAGACTGGCTCGGCTCAACTTTATGGCTTTAATGCAGGATATGATTATTTTGTAGATAAACTCCAAACTGCATTTGGTGCGTATGGTGGTTATGGCTATGGCACATTTAATGGCAATAATAATGGCTTTACTTCAAATAATTCAAACAATATGTTTGCTGGAATCTATACAAGGACTTTCATTGAAAACCATGAAATAGATGTAACACTCAATACTGCCTTTAGCTTTACAAATGAGAAACAAAACTCTCAAATTAATAACTTTGACTTACTTGCTCTCTTTAAAGATGAGTATAGCTACACACTCTCTAATGTAGATTTAAATGCAACTTATGGTTATGCTTTTTTAATGAAAAAGGGTTATATTGTAAAACCTTTTGCAGGATTATCGTATTATGTATTAGGCTCAAGTGGCTTTAAAAGAAAGAGTGATAATACACCTATATTTGCTATGAATACAGATGATAACATAAGACAAACTATAAGCGTAAATATAGGTATAGATGGTCGTAAATACTTTGCAAATCAAAGCTATATTTTTATAGTCGCTCAATTAAAGCAAGATGCAATCATTTTACAAAATAATGTAGATTCTAGTGGGACTACAACTACAAGTATAGGCAATATAGGTGATTCTGTAAATAACTTTAATATGAGATATAAAGCTCAAGGCTATAAGTCTTATGTATTCCTTACAGGTGGTGGAGAATATAGCTTTGGTAGATGGTATTTAAATGGCAGTCTTAGCTTACAAAGCAGTGTATTTGATAAAAACTTTGGCTTAGGATTTAATATTGGTGGTAGGGTTGTGTTTTAGGGGATATCTTAGAATCTGAAGTTTGGATTCTATAACTTATCAGCAACAAAACACTATAATTTAAGCTTTAAATTCTGCAACTTGGAATCTAAAGCTTAAATTTTACAATAGAATCTACATGCAATAAAGCTATGCTATTAACCCGTTATTTAAATTATTAAAACTTTTTTCGCTATAATTCCCCGCACATAATACTACTTAGCTTTATCCATTTCTCCAAAGCAAAGTGATATTTCAATGTAAAGCATACACAACATATAAAGCTTATTGTAATTTTTATATATTGCTTGTATAAATATTATTTCAAGTTAAGGATAAACATGTTACAAACACGCAAGATACTTGCGGGTGTGGCGATATGTTGTGTAGCTCAAACCTTAAGCTATGCACTAGATTCTAACACACCGCAAGAAGACAATACAGAATCTTACAAGCTAAACGCCGTTACCACGACAAGTAAGCTAAAAGGCTATGAAACAAGCACAAAGACTTTCATCACTGCTGATGATTTGGAAAAGACACAAGCCCTAAATCTTAGAGATATTTTCAAAAAAGATCCTAGCATTGCTGTAGGTGGTGGTGCGAATATGGGACAAAAGATTTATGTGCGAGGGTTTGAGAGCTTTATGATGAGGGTAACGCTTGATGGAGCGGCACAAAATGGCAATGCCTTCCATCATCAAGGCAATGTTATGGTTGATCCATCTCTGTTAAAAAAAGTGGTGGTAAGCAAGGGCGTAAGCGATGCGAGTAGCGGACCGGGTGGGCTTGCTGGGTCTATTGCCTTTGAGACAAAAGATGCGAGTGATTTTTTAAAAGCTGGGGAGAAGTTTGGTGCTGAAATTGGCACAGGCTTTTTTACAAACTTAGGCTATAAGGCAAATCTTAATGTATATAGTCGGCTTTTTAGTGATGTAGGCATTTTGGCAAGTATAAATCATCAAAATGTGCTAAATTATCGCGATGCAAAGCATACTTATAAAAACTTTCTCACGATGAATAACCCCGTGCTAGGCAGTAACTCAATGCAAACGAATGTGCTTTTAAAAGTTGGGGGACAAGTAGATTCTAATCAAAGGTTTTCGGTTGGTTATAGTGTGATAAATGATGATGCGACTCGCCCGTTTCGATCAAATGTCGGCGATGTGGCAGGGGAAGATTTTGCAAGTCATTTATTTCGACATAAGAATCAAAATCAAAGTTTTACTGCAAACTATGAATACAAACCAGAGCATGGCGGCACTTCTATAAAACTTGCCGCATATCATAATGCAAAGAATGTAAATCTCACACCACTTTTTACAGAAGACCATAATCATGGCGGTAGCAGTGGTGGACATGACCATGATGAAAGCTCATCTCGTGCTATCGTGCTTGATAACTATGGTGCAAATGCAAGGCTAAGTAATCAGCTAAATGAAGATCATTTGCTTGAATATGGCTTTGATTTTCAAGGTATGAGTGTGCGTGATGATAATATGCAAGATAGTGAAAAAAATAGCCCCAATTTAAAACATAATAGAGGCAGGGAAGAGGCATATATCTATGGTGGATTTGTGCAGGATAGCTGGCAGATTCTAGACAATCTTACATGGGGGTATGGTAGCAGGGCGGATTTTTACTACTATTTTGATAAGAATAAACAGGATCATTTTACAGGCGGAGTAAGCCCTAGCACCGTGCTTACTTATAGCGTGATTGATGGGCTTGATATCAGTGCAAAGTATGCTTTCAGCACAAGGGGGGCAATGCCCGGCGATGCGACACTTTTGCGTGATACAAAAGTGGAGATAAGTCCAAATCTCAAATCAGAATACTCAAATCATGGTGAAATCACACTTGATTATATAAATGATTTTATGAGTTTTAAATTTGCAGTGTATGCAGGAAATATTCTAAATTTTATTAATAGCTATGCAAAAGGTGCAACAGGGGGTGGCACAAGACAAGGGGTAAGAGAGAATCTAAACTTTCCACTTATTAATTACGGCTTTGAGATTGGATCGGCGTTTTACTATGATAGATTCACACTTGATTTAGGTGTAGCAAGAAATTGGCTTACTGCTGGAGGTGAGGGCAAAGGGGCATTACTTGCTGATACTTACGAGCTTGGGGCTACTTGGGGTTATACCTTTATGGTTGGATTGAGATATGATGCGGATATGTTTGATATAGCTTGGGTTACTCGATGTGCGACAGGCTTTAAGAAAGGCACGAGAGGTTATAATATCTATCAAAAGCAGTTTGAAGACATTGGTAAAGATGGGTATAGTGTGTCAGATTTATATGTGAATTACTATCCGCTTGGCAAAGACAAGCTTACCTTGCGATTCAGCATTTTAAATGTCTTTAACGCTTATTATATGGACCCTACCTCACCACTAAAAGTTGAAGCAGATAATAGTGCAAATGAAGCTATTAATAAAATCCGCACGGCTTTATATGAACCCGGCACAGACTATCGCTTTGAAGTGAGATATAGGTTTTAGGGGAATTGATTTTTAATATTTCAGCGGGATTTAGATTTCTTAGCATTTTGACAAGTCAGGGCGAGTTTTTGGAATCTATTGGTATCCCATGGATGGTTGCAGACTTAGAGAACACAAAATAATGAGAATATGGATTCTAAATAGTTAGTTATCGTTTTAAGCGAAGTGCCTAGAATAACTTCATGTTAAATATTTTTCACCTATGGTTCAAAATAATAAAAACGAGCGTTCTATCCTAAGCCATTGAAGTTTATTGTAACCTAAGATACGCTTAGAATCTATAGGCGTATTTTGCTGCAATGTTAAATGTGGGGCTTGTAGTTACTTTCACCGTGTTCAAGTGAGGGTTAGTAACAATCGCAAATTCTGTGGTAAGGATAGCACTCAGTTCTAAGATATTATTTGCATTAATATTATACTGCACACCAGAATTCCACATGGTTGCAAAGCTATTAGACACACTTGAAACTTTTTGCCCTTGCACAGTAGAAGAATAAATTCCCATTATATCCCCCAAACCGATACCTACAAAAATACCAATATTTTGCGTTGGACGATAGATTAAATCTATATTGCCACTAAAAGTCCATAATCCACTAAGTTTGGGTGAGACACTTGTGCTACTAGGCAATGGAGTTGAAAGTATGTTTGCATATACCCTAACGCCTAGATTATCCATGAAGTTAAACTCTAATCCGCCCCATAAACCAGTTTGAAATAATGTTGCAGATAAAGTTACATTGAGACTACCACTGCTACTATTACTTTCACTTGCAGTTTCGGTCAAAGTCCCAACCATAAAGCCAACAAAAGGTTTCATGCCTTTTAAATCTGTTGCATTTTCAGCAGGATTATTTGCCAAAGCTACACTACTACATACTAAAGCACTACATACAATAGACAATGATATTTTTCTCATTATTTTCCTTTAATTAATTTATTTGTGCATACACACATTAAGGCGGGATTTTACAAAAAAAACAAGTCAAGGCATTTTAAAAATACTATATATTGTTATGTTATATTTCCTGCAACAACCTTTTTTTGTCAAAATGTGTTAGAATAAGCGTTTTATAGATTACACAGAAAGGAATAATATGAAAAAGTTTGATATTGTAAGCACAAGTAATGCACCGCAGGCGATAGGACCATATTCACAGGCTATTGTTGCAAATAATTTGATTTTTACTTCTGGGCAGATTCCATTGTTACCAAATGGGGAATTTTTGGATTCTGACATAGAAGCACAGACACATCAAGTTTGCAAGAACTTAAAAGCAGTATTAGAAGCGGCTGGAAGTAGCTTGGAGAATGTAATAAAAACAAATGTGTATCTTAGTGATATGTCGTATTTTACGCAATTTAATGAAGTTTATGCCACATATTTTTCACATAAGCCTACTCGTAGCACGGTTGCTGTTAAAGAATTGCCAAAGGGCAGTAAAATAGAGATTGAATGTATTGCGTTGAAGTCATAGAATATGCGTAGAAACATGCAAGAGTGATAGAATCTATTAAAATATGCAATTTAACTTTATATGTTTGCGGCGTGGCTTTATGGAGTCTTATTGCCAAAATTTATTTTAACATGGTGTTAATGTGTTAAGGTCTAGTGTTATTTTCATGTAAGGCTTGTATATGTCTAATGATAGTTTTAGGGTGTCAAGCCAAAACTATTACAACAGATAGGGTTATGCTAGATTGTTTAGTTCGTTATGTATGCAATAAAATTCGGTGTTAAGCCCTGCTTAATAGCGATAATAAAGACTTTCATTAGCGGACAAAAACAATCTTAGAGCGGCTCCTTACGCGTTCAAAATAATCGCTTAGAATCTTTTCTTGATTATTTGCTATGAGTTTTTGTGCGATATAGTTTTTTGCTTTTTCAAAATCTACTTGTTCGTTTGATATTTTTTCCTTAATATAAAATGCAACGAAATCGCCATTATCAGATTCAAATACCTGTGTAAAAGACTTTGCGTTGGTTGCTAGAAAAATATCAGCTACCTGCGTTGGCAAACTCTCTATTTCTAGCTTCTCTTCAGTGTGTGCTATGGAATCTGGTATGGCACTATCTATGCCTTGCTGCATAAAAGATTCTAGAATCTCTTTATTGCGACTTACAAATTTTACACCCACAACTTCTTTAGGGATAACAAACTCGTCTAAATGCTCGTTGTAGTATTTACGCAGCTCATCTTCTTGCCCGACATTGCTAGAAAAGAGTATCTTTCGCATAAGTTCTTGTGCTAGCATTTGCTCTTTTAGCTTTGTGCGATATTCTACCAAGCTCATACCCTCTCGCATAATAGCCGCATAGAATTGGTCTAGATTCATGCCATTTTGCTGTGCGATTTGTGCGATTTGTGAATCTAGCTGCATATCATTTATTTCAATTTTTAAACGCTTAATTTCAACTTCTTTTAGCTTCTCTGTTACAAGTATATCTGTGGCTCGAAGTCTGTCTGTATGCAATGCGTTTTCTACTTGTTTAATCGCATGTAGCGTAATCGGCTCACCATTCACAAAAAGTGCGATACCACCGACAATATTCTTGCTGACAGAATCTAGGCTAGAAGCTGGACTTTGAGAGCTAGATTCTGCATATATAAAAGTGCTACAACATAGAAGCGTGAATATAAAGATTTTCTTAATCATTAATATCCTTAAAATGGAATTTTATATTGTGGAGTTGCTTAATATGTGCTAAGTTACTGCGTGGATTCTAACATAGAAACAAGCAAATATTGTTAAGAAAGGTTAAGTTTTTTAAATAAAAGTTAAATATTTTTGCGTAATTAAACTTTTTTTAAACTCTAAAAGGATAGAATGCAACAATCTCATGGTTTATCGCCAAAATGATATACAAACCCAAAACCTTAGAATACAAAAGGAGCTATAAGACATGCGTGAAATACAATGTGAAACAATCTCAGAAGCCGTTAAAGAGCTTTGCATTAAAGCTTGTTGCATACAGACACCAGATATAAAAAATGCTTTTAAGAAAGCACAAGAAGTTGAGACTTCTGCTATTGGTAAGAATATTTTAGGCACATTAATAAAAAATGGCGAAATCGCACAAACAAATATGATGCCTATCTGTCAAGACACTGGTATGACTGTGGTTTTTGCAGAGATTGGGCAAGATGTGCATATTGTTGGTGGTTTATTCAGCGATGCGATAAATGAAGGGGTAAGACGCGGGTATAAAGATGGTTATTTGAGAAAATCTGTTGTCAATGAGCCTGTTTTTGAACGCAAGAATACAACCGATAACTCACCTGCGGTTTTGCATACAGAAATGGTTATGGGCGATAAGATTAAAATCACGGTTGCACCAAAGGGTTTTGGCAGTGAGAATAAAAGTTTATTAAAAATGTTTGTGCCAGCAGATGGACTTGAGGGTGTGAAAAGTTTGTTTTTAGAGGCTGTTAAACTTGCTGGACCAAATGCGTGTCCGCCTATGGTGCTTGGTGTAGGTATCGGTGGGACTATGGAAAAGGCTGCGATTTTAGCAAAAAAGGCTGCTATCCGATCAATAGATTCTAAGAATCCGCATCCAAAATATGCCGCATTAGAAGAAGAGTTATTGGAGCTTGCAAATAAAACAGGTGTTGGACCGCAAGGTCTAGGTGGCAATACTACCGCATTTGGTGTAAATATTGAATGGTATCCAACGCATATTGCGGGTATGCCTGTCGCAATTAATGTGAATTGCCATGCAGCACGGCATTATAGCGTTGAGTTGTAAGCTTGTGAATCTATTTGTTGTGTTGTGCGTAGCTATTAGATTGCACTAGAGAGGTTGTTTTAGGCAGAATGGGTATTTAAATGGCACTTAAAGATAAAATGGACTTTATGTATTGTTGCAGAAAAATCCATTTATTAAAGATTCTCTTATGAAAAGTTTTTTTGTGCCGATGGTGTATGATTTGGGAATGTTGTTTGCATTATTGATTATAAATATGTTATTCTAAAATATCTTGGGTTAAGGAGTAATGAAATGTTGTTGCAGTGGAATGATAAATATAGTGTTAAAAATTATTTGATTGATGAGCAACATAAAAAGCTATTTGAGCTTGCGAATATGGCGGATAATATGATTGGGAAGCAGACTGACCCAGCTGAGATTAAAAAAATGCTTGTCGCCTTGTTTGATTATATGAAAACTCACTTTAGAGATGAAGAAGTTTATATGGAAAGCATACAATATCCCTCTCTTGAGTTGCATAAAGAAAGACATAAACAGATTGTGTTTGAGATGACAAATCTTGTAAAAAATATGAAATATGATTTTAAACAACAACTTGTGATTATCATGGAGCAATGGCTTTTAAAGCATATTTTGCAAGAAGATATGGAGTATGCAAAACATTGTGAAGAAATGAATGAAAAGCGATCCATGCAAAAAGCAGCAACACCAGCTGCAAGTAGTGAAGATAATGCGTTGTTAAAACAAGCTGAAATGACTTCAGGGAAAAAGCAAGAAACAAAAAAAGGCATCATGCATATGTATAGCTGTTTGTGCGGGAAGACTTATAATATTAAGCCAGATATACATGCAAAAATACAGGCGGGAGATGGTGTAAAATGTCAGGATTGCACCACATTTATTAAGTATATTACAGACATTGAAGTTTAGTGTGTTTTTGGATTCTAAAGGATAGTGTGTGCTACCTAAGTGGAGTAAAGAATATAGTGTTCATAACTTTATGATTGATGAACAACATAAAAAGCTATTTGAGCTTGCGAATATAGCAGATAATATGATTGGCAAACAGACAAATCCACTAGAGATTAAGCAGGTTTTGGTTGCTTTATTTGACTATATGAAGACTCATTTTAGAGATGAGGAAGCCTATATGGAAAGCATACAATTTCCAGCATTAGAAACGCATAGGGAACACCATAAAGAGATTGTGTCTGAGATGACCTTGCTTATAAAAAATATGAAATATGACTTTAAGCAGCAACTTGCCATAATTACTGAGCAATGGCTTGTTAGGCATATATTGCAAGAAGATATGCGTATCGGGGAATATCAGCAAGAAATGCTAGAAAAGAAAAGGGCGAAGGAAAATAAAGAGTTAGAATCTGAAAACAATATATTAGAAGATGCGTTTGTAGAATCCGAGCATTCAGCCCAGAGTAAGCCAGAAAATAATCCTACTCTAAATAGCACAAAGGCAATTCAAAAGGATAGCGTGTTGCATATTTATAGCTGCATGTGCGGTAAGGTGTATAACATTTCAGATCCTATCCATGCACAGATACAACAAGGCAAAAAGATATACTGCAAACATTGCAATACAAATATTACTTACATTAATGACATGAAAGTGTAGGTAATACAACTTATTTTAAGGAGATATTATGTCAGAAATTAGATTGCAAGCCCCATTTACTAGAGAAGAAGGCAAGAAGTTACGAGCAGGTGATACGGTATTAATATCTGGGACTATCATTGCAGCAAGAGATGCTGCACATAAGGCACTTACAGAAGCGTTGGCGCGAGGCGAAAAGCTACCGGTTGATTTGGTAAATCAAACTATTTACTATTTAGGACCAAGCCCTGCAAAGCCCGGTAATGCTATCGGATCTGCAGGACCTACGACAAGTGGCAGAATGGATAAATATACGCCTACAATAATAGAGCAGGGCATAAGCGGTATGATTGGCAAAGGCTATCGTAATCAAGCAGTTATTGATTCTATGAAAAAGCATGGTGTTGTTTATATGGTTGCGGTTGGCGGTGCTGCTGCTTTGATCTCTAAATGTATTCAAAAATATGAAGTCCTTGCGTATGAAGAGCTTGGACCAGAAGCAGTTGCAAGACTGACTATTGTTGATTTTCCAGCTATTGTTGCCATTGATAGCGATGGTAATAATTTTTATGAGCAAGGGCAATCTGCGTATAAGCAAATATAGAAATTTACATTTTGCGTTTTTGCGTTGCAATGTCATGCAACGATGATAATATTATAGTTGTAACTTTTACTTTTAAGGTATTAACTTTTTTATACTAGAATACAGCCCTATATAATCACAAGGAGCGTTTATGCAGTTTTTACAATTGGGTCTCATTTTTGTCGTTTTGATTTGTCTTACCATTATTATCTTTAAGATACTTGGTTTCGTGTTACCGCTTATTTTATGGCTTATGGGGATTGTTTGCGTTGGTGCTATCATTGCCCTATTTGGTGTGCTTTTTTACAATCTCATGAAGAAATAGTGTATTGTGTTTTTTATAAAATTATTTGAATGCTAATGAATGGGGTGGTTGCCCTTTTATTTTAGTAATATTTGCATGTGTTACTGGTGATAAAATCTTTATTTAAATATGATTGGTATGTAGGATTTGTGGATAATAATCCCTTGCATTCTATTGCTTTTACTATATTAAATCTCTTTTTATATGTCGATTGTGCTGGATTTGCTTGTAGTCTAATCATGCTGACTTAATGTTTAATTAATTTTTTTTGTCTTATTTGAGTAGAATCAGTTGCATAATTATATTTATTGTGTTGAAAAAGGAAAAAGATGACGCATGAACAAATCGCAAATGAGTTAAGAATGCTTTGTGCTGATATGGTGCAAGAAGCAAATAGTGGGCATCCGGGTGCACCTATGGGGCTTGCTGATATTGCTGTTGTGTTAGCAAATCATATTAATATTTATCCGCGAGAAGCAAATTGGATTAATCGCGATAGGTTAGTATTTAGCGGTGGACATGCGAGTGCCTTGCTTTATGCGTTGTTGCATTTGTGGGGTTATGATATAGATATGCAGGATTTGCGTAATTTTCGCAAACTTCATTCAAAAACGCCCGGTCATCCAGAATATAAACACACACATGGTGTAGAGATTACGACAGGTCCATTAGGGCAGGGTGTGGCAAATGCAGTAGGTTTTGCTATGGCGGCAAAACGCGCAAAGGCTATGCTTGGTAGCGATGTGATTAATCATAAGGTGTATTGCTTTTGTGGTGATGGTGATTTAGAAGAGGGCATTAGCTATGAGGCTTGCTCTCTTGCTGGACATCATGGACTTGATAATTTGATTCTCATCTATGATAGCAATAATATCAGTATCGAGGGCGATATAAATATCGCTTTTAGTGAAGATATTGGGGCGAGATTTAGGGCGCAAGGCTTTTTTGTGATAGAGGTTTGCGGACACGACTATATGCAGATTAATAACGCATTTTTAGAGGCAAAACAATCATGTAAGCCAACATTAATCATAGCAAAGACGAAAATTGCAAAAAATGCGATCGGCTTAGAGGGTAGTCATCACGCGCATGGTGCGCCTTTAGGACATGAAGTCATACTTGAGAGTAAGAAGCAAATGGGCTTTAGTAGCGAAACTTTTCGCATAAGTGAAGAGAGTAGAACACATTTTAAAGAGACTGCAATAAGGGGAGAGAAAGCCTATCAAGCATGGCTCACTACCTTGCAAAAAAGCGGACAAGAAAAGAATCTTGAAATGCTATTAAAAAAAGATTTTAGCAATGTTTCATTTCCTATGTTTAATAGCTTAGATTCTAACCACGCAAACGATCTGCAAAAACAAGAGGGTAGGGCAGGGTTAGCTTATCAAAACGCAATGGCAACAAGGGCTAGTAATGGCAAGATTCTAAATGCTATTGCACAGGCAAATATGGGCTTTATCGGTGGGAGTGCAGACCTAGCCCCTAGCAATAATACGACATTAAAAGATTCTAAAGATTTTCCACATGGCAACAATATGCACTTTGGTGTGCGAGAACATGCTATGGGTGCGATAAGTAACGCCTTTGCAAATTATGGAATCTTTACACCATTTTGTGCGACTTTCTTTGTGTTTAGTGATTATTTATCGCCTAGCATTCGTGTGGCAAGTCTTATGAAAGCACAGGTTTTTTACATTTTTACACATGATTCTATCGGTGTTGGTGAAGATGGAGCGACACATCAGCCAATAGAGCAGTTAAGCCATTTACGCGCTATGCCAAATCTATTGAATTGGCGTGTAGCCGATGCGAATGAAAATGCTTTAGCATGGCAGGTTGCACTTACTTTGCAAATGCCACAAAGCTTTATCCTAACAAGACAGAATCTTCCCTTGATACAATCAGATTCTATGAAACTAGAGAATGTGTCAAAAGGGGCTTATATCATCTCGCATTCTTTATTGCTATCGGATTTTACGCAATCAAAAAGCAATACGCATAAGATTACATTACTAGCAAGTGGGAGTGAAGTGCATTTAGCCATTAAAGCACAAGAAAAGCTAGAGAGTGAAGGCATTGCAACACAGGTTGTATCCATGCCTTGCTTTGAGTTATTTTTGCAGCAGGGTAGGGCGTATAGCCTAAGTCTTTTTGGAGATTCTAAAGTCTTTGCTATTGAGGCTCAAAGGGGATTGGAACTATACAGATTTGCTGATAGCGTGCTAAGTATGGAATCTTTTGGGGCGAGTGGCAAGGGTGATTTATTATTTGAGCATTTTGGCTTTAGTGTTGAGAATATTTGTAATAATGTGAAGTCTTTGTTTTAAATATTACTCTGTGCGTATGGACTTGATAGTCTATAAAATTATGATTTTATGCGATTAGCAACTATATAAAAGATAAAATGTAGTTTCTATTCTCACAAAATACAATATTTACTCTCTGTTTTGTCATTTTGATATATTAATTTGTTACATTTTTACCACATATTTTTCAATTTTTTATACTTTTTCATAATTTTATTATATTGCTTAAGTATGTTATAAGGGGGGGGGGGGGGTAGAATACATCGTGCTCATGGAAAGTGGCTTTGTAATGAGGGGTATTAAGACTCTACTTTTAAAGTAGCTTTTAGGCGATTGCAATTTATACAAGTTTATTTGTAGGTAAATTGCAAAAAACTTTAAACAGACATTTTCACAAGCATTATTTAGACTATTTAGTTCAAGTATATATAGGTATGGAAACTCATAGCATAGAATATAATACTAAGAACATAGAGTAGTCCAACACCAAATCAACATAAGGATACACACATGAGACTAACGACAAAGGCAATAGCAACAGCATTATTGGCAACACTTCCAATATCATTATTTGGAGCAGGTGCTAAACTTGTAAAAGGAGGGAATGCTGAAGATACCGACATCTATTATCTTCCAGATGATTATAAAAAGAAGCTAGATGGTGGAGCTTATGAAAAGTATGAAAGTCGCTATTTACTATGTCCTAATAATACGGGAAGTGTTCTATCTCGCCTAAGCCGAAGTTATGCCCAAGATGCAAACAGCTATTACAGTTCGATGATTAGACCTAATAATGAATATAGCTTTGCAGAGTCAGCTAAGAAGTCTGAGATATTTGATAACTTTAGTGAGGTTAAGAAGTTCCAATCATTACGCTTAGAAAAAGTGCAGAAAGAACACGAGAGATTGTCTAAAATAATTGTAGAGATGGCTAATGAAGTTTGCTGCGAACCCGAAAAAGACGAACATGGTTACAGAAAGAAAAATGAATGCATGGCACAAATTAGCGAAGTTGAGTTCTACAAAAATTTTACCAAATACAATAAACAGCTACAAGGAAACTAGCCCTACCTAAAGCGTTTTTGAATCTTATTTGAAGTTCTTTTAGATTCCAGATTCTTTAGATGTAGAATCTATCCCCACTTTTTTAAAAATTGTTGTGAAACAATATAGAATACGGAGAATCTTTTTTCTCCTTGCCTTTTTGGCATGACTTAGATTCTAACACGCTAAACATAAAGCACCATATTTAATGAAGCATGGGCTATTTGTATCGTAAAAAATAGTATATATGCCATCAATAGTTTGAAATTTCATAAAACAATTCTCGGCGTCTATCTGTGCAATCTTGGCAAATCTTTTGTATATTCTTATTGCAGGTTGTAGCGGTATTGGCAAAAAGCTCACTACGAAGATTTGTATATGTAGATGAGAAAAATATCTCAAACATATCATTTTTATTGCAATCACCCAAAATAAAAGGCTTATGTGTTTCTTCATCACTTCTTGTATGACAGCAAGGCATCACAAGCCCATTGTAATCTACATAAAAACTCATTGCAGACTGAAAACAGCCAGATTGAATATTGCGTTTTTGTTTCATAAAATCCAGCGAGCCACCCCTACTTTGTCCTGTAATATTTGGATTCCATGAGCGATAAAGTATCTCTAAACCCTCCATGATAAAACTCACGCAATATTCTTCTAAAGTATTCCACATAAGTTTAGATTCTAAACCTAGCTTTTGTTGCATTTTCTCCATCGCTTTTATAACTTTATTTCTATCATAGTCCTTATTTGTAGGGTAATATGACATTAATATATGTGTTACCCCAGCATCTCTTAATTCTTCAAGATATTCTTTTTGCGCATAATCGCCGTTTGTAAAAATGCGGAAGCTTGCTTTTGGCAGTCTCTCCCTTGCTTGTCTCACACGCTTTAAAATCAGTTCTTTATTTGCCAAAGGCTCATTGAATCTATGAAAATTCAAAAACTTATCATAGTCAATCTCGCTGAGATTATTGACAAGCTTTAAAAACACAGCTTCATCTAACTCTATACTTTTACTTTTTCTGTCTATATGTGAGTTTGGGCAAAAATAGCAAGTGCGATTGCAAAAACTTGCGATTTCTATTTCTACAATTTGTAGATACTTTTTTAGAATCTTTTTTTGCAATTCTTTGTCTGTGATTGGTGTGCTTAATAGAGCGGTAGAATCTATTAGATTCTGTGTGTTGTATAGATTCCCTTCACTTTTTATGGCTCTATGAAGCTTTCTTTTAAAAGTAGCTGGCATATTTTTATAAACAGATTTTACAGCTTTATTCAGCATGGCTTATCCCTTCATTTAAAGTAAGCCGCAATTTACAAAAAAAAAAAACAAATAGTTAATAAATATCTTTATATAAAGCAATATTATTTTGCCTATAAATACGCAATATCAATGTCAAAAACAAGTAAAATCAAATGCGCTAAACATAAATGGATAATATAGAATCAAAAATAAGAAAAGTGAGAATATGATAGAAATAAAGGGTAGTCGTGAGTTAATGCGTATCCAACAATACGCAAGGGCTATATGAAACCATAAAGTTCCATACAACCGCATTATTAAATGCACCTATTTTGTTTAGTGAATTTGCTTATCTCCACAATCATAGAGATCAGCATACACTTTGTAAGAAATGATTTGCCCTCTATCTTCTGGGACATCTTCCCAATCTGTGCAATCCATTTCTTTAAGATGTGATTTTGGGATAACCTTGCCTTTTTTATCTACTGGATATGCCCGGCATTTCATTTGCTCTTTTGAAATGTGAATCATTACTTTCTGCCCATCTTTAATAGCATAAGTCAATTCATTTTTCAAATCATTAATCGCACCCTGTCGTATCCTCTCTCTTGTAACATGGCTTACCTTTCCTCTCACCTCATCATGCCCTTCCATCTCACCAACAATCTTACAATGATATGCCTTAGAGCTTGCCATAGTTATCCCTCGTGAATTTTCGCTCAATGCTTTTGGTTGAAATTCAGGTATATTTGGCTTTGGCTTCTCAAAACAACCTGATAAACTCATGCAAACACCTATACTACACCCTATCTGTATGCCAACCTTTACTATTTTGCAATACATACAACAATCCTTTAACTTGAATTTAAAAAACCTTTTACTTTGGAGAGCGTATTCTACAAAAAAAAGTCAAGCATGTTTTACTTTTCTTTAAGTCAAGAAGTTAAGTCGCGTATGATTTATTTCCTGCTTGAATGATTATAGAAAATGATTATAGAAACTTTATTCAAGCCACATTTTACATTGGCTCATTTCACTGCTTTGTCATAACGCTGTTAAAACTCTTTGCTACAACTTCGCGTAGCAAACACACAAAGGGGAGAAAATGCAAATCACACAAGAAAATCTCTTTTCCTAGTATGCAGTTTTGGCTTAGAGAATGCAATATGAAGACTCTAGGCTATCATAATGATACTAAGACACAAAAGGCTAAAAAGTGCTTTTGTGAATCTTTGCATTTATTAGAGTTTTTAGACACATTTTCGTATAACTCAACAGAGTTTTTCCTAGCAGCAGCAAAGCATTCTCAAAAAGATTTAGGCATAAATCAATGTGAGTTTGAAGAGCTTTTACAAGATTCTATCCCCAAGCTTAATAATCTTAGAATCTTGAGAAAAGTACGCGTTTATGTTAAAACAGATTTTCATATCGAAGCAAACACAAGGCCAATTCATGTTCTTTCAATGGCTCAAGGGCTTGTATGGCTTGGATTCACTCCGCAATATAAAGAAGCGGATTTGAGCCTTGCAGAGATTTTACAAATGGCAAGGGGAATAGTGACAACGCATTATGCTAAAAACAAAGGCAAACTACACATTTTGGGTAGAAATATAGAATCTAAAATGTTATAGAATCTAGCAAGAAACCCATATCTCAAAGACATTTTAGTTTCCATATAGCTTTAAAAGTGGCTGATAATGCTCTATGCGTCTATCGCGGAAAAAGGGCCAGATATCTCGCACGGATTTTGTGCGTTCATAATCGATAAAAGCGTATAGAATCTCATCTTTATCATTACTTGCCTGTGCTAGAATCTCGCCTTGCGGACCGCATACAAAGCTATTACCAAAAAAGCGGATACCCTCACCTTCTGCCTGAAGATTAGGCTCAAAGCCTACGCGATTAATGCTTGCAAGGGGGAGTCCATTAGCAATAGCATGTCCCCTTTGTATTGTCTGCCATGCCTCAAGCTGCCTTTTTTTCTCCGCTTCACAATCTGCATCAAACCAGCCAATCGCCGTAGGATAAATCAGCATATCCGCACCATTTAACGCCATAATCCTTGCTGCCTCTGGAAACCACTGATCCCAGCACACAAGCACACCAAGATTCCCAACACTCGTTTTAATGGGATTAAAGCCTAGATCGCCGGGCGTAAAGTAGAATTTCTCATAAAACTGCGGGTCATCTGGAATGTGCATTTTTCTGTATTTTCCTGCTATGCTGCCATCTTTTTCAAACACAACCGCTGTGTTGTGATAAAGCCCCCTTGCCCTTTGCTCAAAAAGTGAAGTAACAAGCACAACGCCGCATTCCTTAGCGATGGTGCTAAAAAATACAACATTTTCATCAAAATCCTGTGCGAATGCGAGATATTTTGTCTCTTCGCTTTGACAGAAATACTGCGTTGTGTGTAGCTCTTGCAACAGAATCAGTTCTGCGTTTTTACTTGCTTCAATGATTGCTTGTTTTGTCTTTTCTTTCATTTTATTTGAGAGTTCTTTTTGCCATGATTCTAGATTTTCACCTATGCCTAAGTGGGCTGTGGGGTTTTTAGAATCTAGATTCTGTGAAAATTCGCCCTTGTCTATGCAGTTTGAACGATTGAGCGAATTGGAGGGATAGTCATTATCGTTTAGATGATTCCTGCTATCTAATTTAGTCAAAGCCACAGAACAACCGCTAGAATTTGTGGTTTTGTTTGCGTGGTTTGTTGATTTAGAATCTAGTCTCCCATCGCATTTACTCTTCACTAAATCAAACACATAACTTTGCTGCACTAAGGCCATCTTTACTCCATTTTGCTTTACTTCTGGCATATCTATCCTTTATGAAATTTATTCTTCATCATAGTCTAAATCTGGGCTTTCATAATCGTCATCATCATATTGTGCGTAATCCATATCTATGTCATAATCATCATCATAATCTAGTGAATCTTCGTCCATTTCAGATTCTGTATCAAAGTTATCGAGCTCATCATCATATATTCCCATGCTATTTTCCTTTTTTCGTGTTAATTTGCAGACACATTATACCCCTTAAAGTATTAACAAAAAGCCTTTATTAGCCTAAAAAATTCTAAAAATTTAGGAATTATTTTTGCTTGCAATACACAACGCATTCTGTGCAATATTTTTCTAAAGAGGACGAGAAAATGATTGATACCAAACTGAATAACAACTTAGGCTTATATAATGCCAATACGCACTATATCAAGCGAGAGGTTAGCACACAAAATAGCATTGCAGCAAAGCATAATGAGGAGCAACTCTTAGAATCTAATGGCTTTGAGACAAAAAGGCAGACTTATGGATTAGCTATTTTAGAATTAATGAGTGATCAAGAGTATCAAGCATGGCTAAGGGCTACGGCGGGCATGACAGAGACGGAGAAAATGCTTGCAGTCCAAAAGCTATATCCATTAGCTGATATTGAAAAGCTGAAAAACTCAAAAAACTTGCACCCACAAGAAAAAAAGATTTTTGATGATTCTATGCAAAATAAAAGTGGCAATATCAGCACAGAACCTTTTATCATTAATGCAAATCGTCTCAATGGTATGCGTGTGTTTAACGCTCATACAGACTTTATACAGCGATACAAAAACGCTTTTGAAAACCTGCATGTTAATGTTGATATGAATGGTTAGTGTTGTTTTGCCAACACTAAGTATCAGATTTAGTGTGTGGGGTTTTAAGTGAAAGCTATGGTAATGTGGGATCACAAGGTAATTGGTGGTTATAAAATATAGTGGAATCTACGCCCAAATTTTACATTAAAAAATAATCGTGCGGTTGTTATGCAAAAAGATTCTATCCTCAAGAGCTAATTTTAACGCACGGGCTAAAACCACCTTTTCTACATCTCGTCCTGCTTTTTGCATATCTTGCCATGTGTAGCTGTGGTCAATTTGTATAGTATCTTGCGAGATTATAGGTCCTTCATCAAGTTGATTATTTACAAAATGAGCGGTTGCACCTATGATTTTTACACCGCGTTCATAGGCTTGTTTATAGGGATTTGCACCGATAAATGCGGGCAAAAATGAATGATGAATGTTAATAATTTGGTTTGGAAAGCTCTCCACAAAAGTAGGCGATAAAATACGCATATATTTTGCTAGTATTAAAAAATCTGGATTTAAAGTCCTGCAAAGATCAATGACTTTTGTCTCGTGCTCTTGCCTTGAGATACCCTCTGATTCTATATGATAGTATGGAATTTCAAACTTTTCTACAAGATTTTCTAAACTCGCATGATTGCTAATAACCGCTAAAATATTTGCGTCTAAATCACCGCTATTATGCCGTATGAGTAAATCACCTAAGCAATGATTCTCTTTTGTCGCAAAAATCACTATCGACTTCTTATCCTGTGTGGAAAGTCTCACTTCTGCATCACTAGGTAATGCCGCACACACTTCAGCAAGAAGCATTTTAGAATCTAGCTCACCGCTAATCTCTGTCCGCATAAAAAAAGTATTATGTATCTTATCTACAAATTCATTGTTTTGTTCTATGTTTAGCTGATGTAGTAAAAGAATCGAACTGATTTTAAATACTAAACCTTTAGTATCTTGGCATTTTATAAGCAATGTGTGCTGTTTCATAACTCTTTAGAATCCTTAAAATTAAATTTGTGTAAAATAAAGTCGCTATTTTATCATTTTTGTTGTAAAATAAAGCCTAATTTTTTTAAGGAGAGATATATGAAAATAGTATCAGTTACTAGTAAAGGATTATGTGCTTTGGCTTTGGCTGCTTTTTTGGTGGCTTGTGGTGGCGATAAACAAGGGCAAGTTACTTCAAATAGTAATGAACCTGCATGGGTGAATAGTATGTCGGCTGCAAAGGAAAAGGCTGGATCAGTAGTAGTGGGAATTGGATCTGCAAAAATTTTAGATGGGAATCTAAACTATGCGGTCAATCAAGCAGCAATGCAAGCGCGTGCTGAAATCGCACAACAAGTTAGTGCAAAGATTCAACAAGCCATTGAAAGTTTGGAGCAAAATGATGGCATGAAAATATCAGCCAATAGTCAGCAAGTAGCAAGACAAAAGGTAGAAGCCGATCTGAAGAAAACAGAAATAGCTGAAAAATGGACTGATAAACGAGCAACACCACCTATGCTATATGTCCTTGTAAAAATGGATGAAAAGATGTTTGAGCAAACGCTAAAAGGTGTTGGACAAGTTTTAAATGTTGATGCAGACCAAGCAAGAAAGCTTTCTGAAACAGTGCAAGAATTGTTGGAGTAGTTTTTACAACTTCGTCTTTTATGTCTTTATATATCCGCTGGTATGGTTTTATACTGGCTGGTTGAGTGTCATGGAATCTACTTGCAAGTTTTTTGAAATTCTTACTTGTAGGTTTGACATATCTTTATGCAATCCTCAACGCATAATTTGCTATAATACTGCATTATTTTAAGAAACGGAGATTTTATATGTATCATGTAGTTTTTTGTGCTAATGACAATTATATTAAATATCTTGCCCCTTTATGTTATAGCATTGTAAAAAATGCAGCAAATAATACTCAATATGATAAGGGTGAGAGTATAAATGTTGCCGAAAATATTACTATGGGGGGGGGGGGGCAAACCCCTACCTGATAGTGAAATCATTGTTACTAACATAACAGATGAGATAAACAACACACCCCAAAGCGATAATAAATCCACAACACAAGACTGGCAAAAGCCATTCTGCTTTCATATATTAACTGATGGTTTAAAACATGAAACACAGCAAAAACTACAAGCTTTTCAAATAGAATTGAATAAAATTTATCCATGCGAATTTCGTGTTTATACGCTATCGGATTCTATATTTCAAGGTTTGCCAAAATTAAATAATAACTATCTTGCATACTTTCGATTAAAAATAGCGAGTTGCTTACCGCAAGATATTAAAACTTGCCTATATCTTGATGTTGATATGATATGTGTGGCAGATATTAGAGAGATTTTTTATACAGATTTGCAAGGGAAAATATGTGGCGTTGTGTTGGTTCCAGATCATCAACAATATTGTGTGCTAAAAAGAAATAGTGCAATTGGTGATGAGTTTGTGTTTAATGCTTCCACATACTTTAACTCTGGGCTAATGCTTATAGATGTGGAACAATATAGGAAGTATAATGTAGAACAAAAGTGTCTTGAATGGTTTGAGCAATATGTCCCGGTTTTGCTCGACCAAGATGCGTTGAATGCGGTATTGGGTGATCATATTTGTGCTTTGCCATTGGAGTGGAATTTTTTTGTTGAGCTTTTAAAGTATAAGCGACAGGATTTTAAAGGCAAAGATAACAATATTGTGATGAAAATTACATATGAAGAATATATGCAAGTAAAAAATAACATGAAAATCTTGCATTATACAGGGTGGACATTAAAGCCATGGCAACAGCCTTACATAGAAAATGATATGATAAAGACTTGTATTTATAAAAATAAATGGTGGGAAATAGCCCATGATACACCTGTTTTCTATAAAGATATTTATTCTTCATATATGAAAAAGCAAGAAGATATGTTCTATGAATCTATCCTATCTTTACAAAAACATATAAAATCTTTTAAGCTACGAAACAGATTAAAACGATTGCAACAATCTTTAAAAAGGCGATGTAAAAAATTATTTCACATTGAAGATTAGCTTATAAAAAATCATAGCCAATCAGCATAATAGAATAACACAAACAATAACTCTATTATATTGGTGCAAATAAGACCTAAAATTGCAATCTACATTTTACATCTCACCCCGGAATGATTTGCAATAAGCTAATCTCTCTTCTCTCAAATAATCGCATAGGCATACCCCACCAGCCTACACCATTGCTAACATAGATTTGTGTATTTTTACCTTTATGCTCCCATGAATGTAATCCTGATAAAAATGGCTGATCTAGCAATACAAATAAATGAAATGGGAATATCTGCCCACCATGTGTATGTCCGCTTACTACAAGTCCTATGTCTTCACCTTGCAGTAATTTCAAAACCTTTGGCTGATGTGCGAGTAGTATCGTTGGGTATTGCTTATCTGTATAGGCTAGTGTTTTTTCTAAATCTGGGACTAACACACTATCTTTAAACTTCTCTCTACTTCCCATTAAGTCCGCAATTCCTGCGATATTTAAGCCAAGATTCCGCAAGACCATAGCCTGATTTGTAAGCGTTGTGATACCCAAATCATTGAGTGCTTTTATAATCGTATAAGTATCATAGTAATATTCATGGTTGCCTAGCACATAATAGATTCCATACTTTGCTTTGAGATTTGCTAACTCTTTTACAGAATCTTCTACGATATGATAGTAATTATCCACAATATCGCCGCCAAGCAGGATAATATCTGGCATGGTGCTATTAGTCTGCTCTACAATCTTTGCGACTGCCTTTTTATCCATTAAGACATCGATGTGCATATCGGTTAATACGGCAATATTTAGTGGCTTTGTGATACCTTGCAGTGAGACTTGCGTGGTGGTTATCTTTGGCTCTTTGGCATTCAAATAAAAGCTTAAAAGTGTTAAAGCAATGATGGCACACCAAGCTATTAAAATGATTGGAATCTGCACCCTTTCAAGCACAAATGCACCAAAAGAAAATCGTATAAACAAAGTCGCAATAAACACAAGCAAAGCGATATTGCAACTTATCCAAAACACCCCAAGTGTGCTTGATAAAATCGTATAAAGCATGGAATCAATATGTGTGTGATATAGCTTTAAAAATACAACAATACAAAGGAAATTACAAATTACAATGAGTTTGCCGACATGCCTTATAGCAGGGCTTGTAGAAATATTTTTAAACAGCATATAATAGATAAAGACATGCAGCAGCACAAGTGCAATAAAGAATAAAATGCGGATACTAATCGCCACGAATAACCCTTAATGAAAGAAAAATTTTTGCTATAATTCTAGCATTTTTTTGCAAGGAAAACGCATGAAATTACAAAGTGTTTTATTTGTATGCTTAGGAAATATATGCAGATCGCCTTTAGCAGAAGGCATAGCAAGAAGCATGAATGATAGGTTTGAATGGAATCTAAAAATAGATTCTTGTGGGACGAGTGCCTTTCATCGCGGAGAGCCACCACACAGGCAATCTATACGCATAGCAAAGGAAAATGGCATTGATATATCTATGCAGAAATCTCGCCCTATTAGCGTTTATGGTGATATGGAGTTTGACCTTATTGTAGCAATGGATTCTAATAATAAAAGGGATATTTTAGCGTTAGGTTTCCCAAAGGAAAAGGTGGTAAAATTAGGCGATTTTGATAATGGAGTAGATGTCCCAGATCCATATTATTGCAATAGTGATGATGGCTTTAGAGAAGTGTATAACTTAATAGAATCTTTACTAGAAAAAATGTTTAGCCATTATGGGTTTTGTGGGAAGTAGATTCTAGTGTAACAATCTCACAAAAACACAAAAAGATATTATAATTTTGCTTTTTATTATGGGCTTAAAAGCTATGAAATAAGATTTAAATAAATTTAAGGTTTGCTATGGATTTTTATCAACTTAGAGTGCATTTTATCGGTATTGGTGGGATTGGTGTGAGTGGATTGGCTAGATTTTTAAAGGCACAAGGGGCTATTGTAAGTGGCTCAGATATTAAAGACACTTCAATCACACAGACGCTAAGAGATGAGGGTATAGCCATCAACATACCGCATAATAAGGAAGTGATAGCCAATAAAGATTTGATTATCCATTCAGCAATTATAAAAGATTCTAATATTGAGATTATAGAATCTAAAAGGCTAAATAAAGAGATTCTATCTCGCAAGGAAGCCTTAAAGATTCTATTAAGCAAAAAGAGGGTATTAAGCATTTGTGCGGCACATGGCAAGTCTAGCACGAGTGCGATATTAGCCGCTATTTTGCCACATAGCGGGGCGATTATTGGGGCGATTAGCAAAGAGTTTAACTCAAATGTGAGAGTGTCTAAAGATGATTTATTAGTCTTTGAAGCAGATGAGAGTGATAAAAGTTTCCTTAACTCAAATCCATATAAAAGCATAGTGATTAATGCAGAAGCCGAGCATTTAGAAAGCTATGATAATGACTTTAAAAAACTTCAAGATGCCTATCTCTCTTTTATGCAGCAAGGGCAGCAAGTCGTGCTAAATATGCAGTGTGAGATTCTACAGAATCTTTATGTAAGACTAAAAGATTCTGGCTTTAAATCAAGTGCGATTATCTGCCTTTACCCAGACATTGATATACAAAATATCACTTATGAATTGAAAGATTTACTCCCCTATACGACTTTTACACTCAAAGATTTAGGTCGCTTTAGCATTTATGGGATTGGCTATCATAATGCGTTGAATGCAAGTATAGCGGTCTTAAGTGCAATGGATTTATTACCACTCGAAGAGATTAAAAACAATCTTTTAGCATTTAAAGGGATTAAAAAACGCTTTGATATATTACAGAATCTAAGCGACAATACCCCATGTATTATCGATGACTACGCACATCACCCAACAGAGATTGTCGCCACACTTGAAGCCACAAAAAAATACGCAAAACTTTTAGAAGCACAAAAGGTATTACAACAAGATTCTAAAAATAGCTATAAAATCACAGCGATTTTTCAACCGCATAAATACTCGCGTTTGCGTGATAATTTAGAAGCTTTTTGTAAATGCTTTAAGGATTGTGATAGATTAGTCATACTGCCTGTTTGGGCGGCAGGAGAAGAGCCTATTAACTTTGATTTTGTCACACTTTTTAGTGAATATAAGCCCATTTTTGCAAGTAAAATCAAGCGAGATAAAGAGAAAATATTGCTTTTAGATTCTAAAAATTGCGTTATAGAGACATTGAGTGAGGGTATAATAATCGGGCTTGGAGCGGGGGATATTACCTATCAGTTACGCGGAGAGCAGTAGTGTATAAGCAAAAAAGCACAAGATACAACATGGAAAAAGAAACACATGTAAAAGAGAGTCTAGCTAAACATGATTTAGCAGATTGTATCGGCACTATGCAAACACTCTGTGTTGTAAAAAAAACTCAACATGGAATCTATTTGGCAAAACCATGCAGAAAAGATAGTTTAGATTCTACGCCACTTAGGCAGACTGCGGAGATTAAGGCACAAAACAACAAGAGATTAGATTCTATAACAAATTGTCATGTTGAGCGAAGCGAAACATCTAATATAGAATCTAAAAAAGATTTTTTGCTTAACACTCAAAATGACAAGGATACGGAATCTAAACAGAATTTAGATTCTAATAATTTTGCACCCTTGCACCCTGCACCTACTCAAGTGGTAGAGATTCTAGAATCCGCACCAGCAAACCACGCAAACAAAACCACAAATTCTAGCGATTGCTCTATGGCTTTGGAGGCTTTGAGTGAATTGGAGGATAGGAGTTATCTAAGCGATAATGACTATCCCTCCAATTCACTCAATCGTTCAAATTGCATAGACAAGGGCGAATTTTTACAGAATCTAGACTTGAATAAAATTGTATTACTACCCAACGCCTACACGAATGGCAATGAAGAAATTGGCGACTATATAGAAGTTTTTATCCACACAGATTCTAGCGATAGAATCTTAGCCGCGACTAAAAAGCCCTTAGCCATGCTAAATGAGATTGCAAGGCTTGAGATTAGAGATAGCAATAAAGATGGACTTTTTCTTGATATTGGGCTTGCAAAAGATATCTTCATGCCGACAAAATCTATCCATCAATACGCAAATCATACGCATATAGTAGTGCGTATCACGCAGGATAAAATGAAAAGGCTAATCGCAAAAAAGGATATAAATCCCCTGCTTAAACCCTGCAAAACGCAGAATCTTTTACATAAAAATGTGAAAATATGGACTATTTCTAGCTCACCTATTGGAATCTTATGCGTAGTTTTACCGCATTATTATCATGGAATGATTTACAGCAATACACTTAGCTATCCACTAAATCTTTATGAAGAGTACGAAGCAAAAGTAGTAAAAGTGCGAAATGATGGCAAGCTAGATTTAATTATAGCACGAGATATAAATGCAGTATATAATCTCATCGCAAAGCTAAATAGCAAAAATGAATATTTCATAGTTAATGATATGTCTGCAAAAATGCTATCCATGAGTAAGAAAGGCGTAAAAAAAGAACTCACAATGCTTTTAAAACAAAAGCGAATTGTATTTATACAGCATAAAGGCTATTGTGTTACAGAATCGCATTTAGCTAAAGAGTTTTTAGATAACATAAATTCAAAAAAGCTAGATTCTATAATCTCAAGCATTAATGTAAGGGGACGAAATGAAAGATAATGAGAGATTAGAATCTGTGCTTACCGAACAAACGGATACTGCAAAATCTGCAAAAATCACCAAAGAGACAACACAACAAAACGCAGATTCTAAAGATGGCAAGATAAAGACTCTAACTCGCAGTGCTAATGACCTATCACTTGGAATCTCAATGATTGTAGCAGTGCTTTTAGGGCTTGGGATAGGCTATCTATTATATAAATGGCTTGGGTATTATTGGCTTATATGGGTGGGGCTTGGCTATGGTGTGGCAGCAGCTATTCTTAATGTAGTAAAAGCGTATAAAAGGCTTTATAAAGACTTAGATTTACTCAAACATGAAGAGAAGTATAAATACATGCAGGATAGAATCTTAGAAAAAAGAGAGAAAGAAGCTATGCGGAGAAAAGAAAGGAAAGATATGTAATGCCAACATTAAAAGTTGTATTCGTTATTGATACATTATATGGGTGTGCAAAATGAAAACAATGCTTTTTATAATGTTAATTCTATGCTCCAATGCGTGTTCTTATTCCGAGCTAATGCAAAAAGATGAGAGTAAATACAATAAACTGCGTATGCAGAGTGATTGTGAGACAAAAATCTATGATACTTCTGTGCCAAAACACTATTTTGATACATATTATTTTACAAAGAATCTCAATATGATTGAAATAAGAGATTACATTTTTAGCAAAGATACACAGCAGTCAAATGTGTATCACAAGGTTATTCATGGTGATGAAGCGGCAAAGTTTATTAGGGATTCTAGCTATCAGGCATTTTTGAAACAAATAGTTGTAGAATACACAGAAATGAGAGTCGATAAAAAAAACTATGATTACAAAGCAAACTTTTACATTTAAGAATAAAAACACGCAAAATATCTTAGCCCAAGTGTATGATTATAAAAATTATATACAAAAGTTTAAAGTCATTGGAGGAGGTAGATCTGGTATTTTTCAGCGTTGGAGAACAATTAATGAGATATGTAGAGATATCCCGGGTCCACCCGGATTTAGCATGGTATGCTCGTGTAAAATGGGACGCTTTGAAGATTTGTTAAGTCCATACTGGCTTCAAATCGTAAAAATATCATGCAAAAACATGAGTATAAAAGAAAGAAGTGAAAATATTTGGTGTCAATGTTTAGAATCATATAAAAACAATAGTCTTTCACCTGTATATCGCGCGCCAATAGAGTGAGAAAAATAAGGCTAGATTCTAACAATATATGGTAATATTCATATTTGATTTTAGGAGATTCTCATGTTTATAGATAATAAAAAAGAATTAGCAGAAGCCATTCAAGCATTAGCAGAAAGCCTTAATGCAAATGCAGATTATATTGAGATTGAAGGGGATATTGGGGAGGATATAGCACGCATTAAGAAGTTAGGCTCTGTGTTTTGGGGCTTTGGTATGACTCTTATCTCATCTGTTGTTGAAAAAATCATTAAAAAGGATAGTATGCAAGTTAATGATTCTATGATAGTGGAGCTAGAGAGAAGGCTAGGCAGGGAAGCTATAAATACCGCTATTCTTCTTGCTTTGAGTGTGAATGATGTTAGTATATTAAAAAAGTTAAAAGCTTATAATTTAGAAAAGCTAGATAATAAAGTCATACTAAAAAAAATAAACGATTATTTTAGAGTTTTGCTATCAAATTATATCACACTCTCACATTTCACAAAAAGCATATAAGACCAAATAATTCTTAAATTTTTGTTATAATTTCATCTTTTTATAAAGGAATATTATGCTAACACTTAAACAAGCTATGGCATTACATGCTAATGAGATAGAATCTCTTAAAGAACAAATGATACAAGATATTAAAGCAAAACAAGAACTAAACGCCTATATAGAGACGCCTGAATTAAACGAAAATGATAAAGGCAAGATTCCTATTCTAATAAAAGATAATATTTGCGTAAAAGATTCTAAACTCACTTGTGCGAGTAAGATTTTGCATGGTTATGTATCGCCATATAGTGCAACTGCTGTTACTAAACTGCAAGATTCTAATATGTGTGCGTTTGGCAGGGCAAATATGGACGAGTTTGGTATGGGTAGCACGACTGAGAAAAGCTGCTATGGTCGCACGAAAAATCCAATTGACACAAGTCGTGTGCCGGGCGGGTCTAGTGGTGGGAGTGCCGCAGCAGTTGCCGCTAAGATTGCCATAGCCAGTTTAGGTAGTGATACAGGTGGTAGCATTAGACAGCCTGCTAGCTATTGCGGTGTGGTGGGCTTAAAGCCTACTTATGGTAGAGTGTCTCGCTATGGACTTGTGGCGTATAGCTCAAGTTTGGAGCAGATTGGACCGATTACGCAAAATGTAGAAGATGCAAGCATTTTGCTTGATATTATTAGCGGAGTTTGCAAGAGAGATTCTACAAATGCAAACCTTGCACCTACAAAGACCTTTGATAAGCTTAATCCTAAAAGGATTCTAAAGATTGCTATACTAGAAGACTTTGTGAAAGAGGCAGATGAAGCGGTGCAGAAAGCCTATTATGACACGATTAAGATTCTAGAAGATATGGGGCATAGCATCATAAAAGCACAAATGCTTGATACCACGCATCATATAAGTGCGTATTATATTATCGCTATGGCAGAGGCAAGTGCCAATCTTGCGCGTTTTGATGGTGTGAGATATGGCAGTCGTATAGAGGGGCAGAATTTGCAGGATTTATATTTCAAAACACGCGCACAATTTGGCGATGAAGTGCAAAAACGCATTTTGCTAGGCTCTTTTGTGCTAAGTAGTGGCTATTATGATGCTTACTATCTTAAAGCTCAAAAAGTGCGAGAACTCATAAGACAGCAATACGCAAGTATCTTTAGCGAATGTGATACAATCTTGCTTCCAGTAGCCCCCAATGTCGCCCCAACATTTAATGCTACAAAAAGCTCCCTTGAAATGTATCTAAGCGATATTTACACTATCGGTGTGAATCTTGCAGGACTTCCAGCCATAAGCCTTCCGGTCGTAAAATCGCCTTTACCCATAGGTATGCAATTTATAGGCAGTGCCTTTAGTGAGCAAACAATACTTGATGTTGCATTTGGGCTAGAACAGAATCTAGGGATATAGCATTACTTTTATATAGATTCTAATATTTGCAAGACATGAAAACTAGTATTAGAATCTTTGTGATTAAAAGATAAAACCATAATATTTTGTTAATAAAACACTACTAAAATTCACACATTTTTAAAATAATAACCCCATAATTTTTAAGGAATATCATGCCTATCATCACAAATAAAACTAGAAATTATAATCTCATATTCTCATGCTTTCTATGCCTTTATATATTTAGCTTCATAGCTTGTAGTGATAAAGAGAAAAAGCAGCAAGAGATAAAAAAAGATTCTAAAGTTATAGAATCTAAGATAAATAATGAACTCACACTTATAATGGGTGGTGATGCACTTTTGCATACCGCAGTATATAATGACGCAAAATATACATTGCCACAAGAAAAAGATTCTAAAACAAAGCCTATAATTAGCTATGATTTTAGTAAAATGTTTATACATACAGCCCCACTTATCTCACAATATGACTTAGCTTTTTATAATCAAGAGACAATTCTAGGTGGAAAAGAGCTAGGGCTAAGTAGCTACCCTGCATTTAACTCACCGCAGGAATTTGGCGATTGCATGATTAATCTAGGATTTAATCTCATCTCACTTGCAAATAATCATACACTAGATCGCGGCGAAAAAGCAATTATAAACTCACGAGAGTATTGGAGTAAAAAGCCTGTGATTGCCGCTGGAAGCTATATAAGTGAAAATGAAAGAAACACAGCAAAAATCTATGAAAAAAATGGCATAACTTATACGCTACTTGCCTACACTTATGGCACAAATGGCATACCTATCCCAAAGAATAAAGAATATTTAGTCAATGTGTATAGTAAGGAAATGCTAAAAAAAGACATAGAAAATGTGCGTAATAAAGTGGATTTACTCATGGTCTCAATGCACTGGGGCAATGAGTATGATTTTAAGCCAAATAAAGAGCAAGAAGAGTTTGCACACTATCTCTCAACACTTGGTGTGGATATAATAATCGGTCATCATCCCCATGTCGTGCAGCCTATTGAGTGGATTAATAACACGCTTGTAATCTATTCGCTTGGCAATATGATTTCTGCACAAAAAGGCTTAGAAAAACGCGTTGGAATGTTTGCTGGAGTAAAAATCAAAAAAGATTCTAAAAGCAAGAAGATAACCTTGCATGACCTGCATACACATATCATCTATACTTATTATGATAAAAATAGAAAGAATTTTAGCATTTATCCTTTTACAAAGCTAAATGAAAAGATTTTGCCAAACTATAAGCAAATCTATAATGACTATCTAAAGATAGTTACACAAAGAGATGTAACAGATTCTATACGCACGACAAGGCTTTAAATATTGCATGTGAAATACATGTAACATAATCTCTATTTATCATATTACCACAATGAAATTGTATTGTAACAGCTATCATTACTAACACAAAGCAAAGGAAAAACATGCAAGAGCTAGACAGCAAGATTGAAAGGGTTGTGCTATCTGCGATTCTTTTTAGTCCAGATAAATTTGATGAGATATGTGATAGCTTAGTCGCACAAGATTTTTCACTGCCCTTGCATGTTGAAATGTTTAAGGCATGTGAGAATCTGCATAGAAATGAGACGCCCATTACCCCAGAATTCCTTTGTATAGAAATGCAAAAAAGCATGAAAGTAAGCCTTGATGATATTGCATTAATTGCTGCTGAATCGCCCATTGCAGACATAGATACCTATGTCAAAATGATTAAAAATAGCTCTATTAAAAGAAATCTTTTTTCTCTAGCAAGCTTTATGCGAGATGAGAGTATGAAGCCAGATTCTATCGCACAAAATATCCTTGCAGATATAGAACAAAAAGTCTATGCCCTAAGCATACAAGATACAAATAATGCGTTTAAAAATGCCTATGAAGTTGTAGAATCTACCATGCGTCTTATTAAAGAGAATCAAGCAAAGCATGGTGCTTTAAAAGGCATAGATACAGGCTTTAGTAAGCTAAATAACGCTACCACAGGCTTTAATGCAGGTGAGTTAATAGTCATTGGTGCAAGACCTGCGATGGGTAAAACTGCCCTAATCCTTAGCATGACCTTAAAGATTCTAAGCAGTCAAAAAGGTGTAGCAATCTTTAGCCTTGAGATGCCAGCAGAACAGCTTATGACAAGAATGCTTTCTGCAAAAAGCATGGTGCCACTGCAAAATGTGCGTTCAGGTAGTATGGACGATAATGAATTTACAAAGCTTTCAAAATCCGCTCAAGAACTCTGTGAAACACATATCTATATTGATGATAACCCACATTTAAGCCTTGCAGGACTCCGCACAAAGCTAAGGAAGCTAAAGATTAAAGACCCTAGTGTAAGCATTGTTATGATTGATTATCTCCAGCTTATGTCGGGCATGTCAAATGCGAATGCAGCGGCTAGACATGAGATTATCGCTGAGATTAGTCGCGGATTAAAGAATCTTGCCCGTGAGTTAAAAATCCCCATTGTTGCATTATCACAACTTAATCGTGCCTTAGAGCTAAGAGATGATAAACGACCGATTATGTCGGATTTACGCGAGAGTGGGTCTATCGAGCAAGATGCTGATGTGATTTTATTTTTATATCGCGATGAGGTGTATAAAGAAAGGGAGTCAAGAAATCGAATCGCAAAGCAGAAAAAGAGTAAAAGCGAAGATTCTAGTGTTGAAATAGAGGAGCAATACAAAGCCCCAGAAGTGCATGAAGCAGAACTCATTCTAGCAAAGAATCGCAATGGTGAAACACGCACAATAAAGATTGAATACAATAGCAAATACACGCTTTTTGTAGATAGAAACGAAGAGAGAGAAATCAAAATGGCAGCACAATCTAGCACCGCCCTTATAGGTGATGTGCAAACCATTAATCTTAATGATGGAGTATTGCCTAAATTTTAGGTGTATTTCTAGGACAAATAGCTTTTAATCATTTGGAATCTAACTGCATTTAGCTTTTTGAGTAGGTTAATGTTTTATTTGAATTTGAGTAATTAAACTTAAATTGGTGTATGTGGTGCAAGTGTCAATTTATGAAATCTAAAGGCTTTACTTTTTAGCTGATTGATAATAACAACTTTAAATTGCATGTAACACATAGCATATTTTAATGTTAATTATTGTCTTATAAAGTGCTTTTTAAAAGTTTAAAAGATTCTAAAAAAAATATTAAAATAAACATGGCATGTATTTTACAGATTTATTTACCACACAACAAAAAACAAGAAATAACGATTACTAAGATTAAAGCAGGAGTGTGTATGAATTTTTATGATTATGGTTTATTTGGGTTATTGCTTGTTTGCTTTATATCCAGCTCTCTTTGGCCACTTGGGTCTGAAGCGTTTGTTATCGGTTTTATTGCATTTGATTTTAATCCCTATATTGTGCTAATTGTCGCTAGTATAGGCAATATACTTGGGAGTTTAAGCACCTATTATATTGCATATTTTGGTGGCGATTCCGCTGTGCGAAAGTTTTTCCCAAAATCTTATAAAAGAATAGAATCTTATCGACCCTATCTGCAAAAATATGGCTATCTTTACGCATTTTTTGCATTCCTGCCATTTATTGGGGATATTTTAGTGCTACTTCTTGGGTTGTATAAATATAATCAAATAGCAACTTGGATTTTTATCACACTTGGTAAAATAAGCCGCTATGCTATCTTAATATATCTTTATATTCAATGGGGTATTACCTAGTGTATAGACTACCACAAATACTTAGCACCGATGGTAAGCAAATGCAACTGCCCAAAACCATCATGAGAGACTATAAAGCTTTTTCTATTATCTTTTAGTGCAAGTGAATAAGCCAAACCTAAATCTAGCCTATCATCTAAGAATCTTTTCCTAAAGCCTAAGCCAAACATATACGCATTTGCATCAGGTATGCCAAACTTACCTTGTGGGGCGGGTGTCTCATCATAGGCGATACTTCCCATAATCTTATAAGATTCCCCAAAATATGTATATCCCAAGCGATACGCATTAGAATCTTTCCAGCCATTTCCATAGGCAACGGCGGAGTAATCGGCAGAGTTCATCATACCCGCAACATAATCTACACCCAAAACGGCTAAAGCACCAGTTAAATTATAGAATCTTTGATTTGCATATTGAAAATCAAAGATTCTAGCACTTCCCCAAAATGTCCGCTCATAGACAAATTCTACCCTAGATCGACCAAAATCTTGTGATATACCTACATTCAGTATGTGTGGCATATCAGCATTCAGCATAAGACCAGCATCCATATTCACAGTTCCCATATTTGCACCAGACTGACTTACATGCGCTAGGGCTGATAAACTCCCATTCATATCAATACCGACTTTACTTCTATAAGTGCTAGATAGTGTGAGACTTTTCAAAGATTCTACACTTGAAGTGGCAAATGGCATTATACTTAAAGCAAGATTATATCCAAAGCCAAAGCCTTTAGCATTAGAGGTTTGTTCTACCTTTGTAGTTCCCTTAAAAGCACCGCCGATAGCATTATAAGGCACATATAAGGTGTTATTAAAGCTTCCAAATGAATAGATTGCACGAAAGCCAACACCAAATGAGATAAAATCTCTCCACGCAAGAGATACAACAGGATTTAACTCCATCATGGCAATACTTACATCATCTAGGAAGCCACCTCCTATACCATCCCAGTTCATAGATAAACCAGAAGGCGTGGTAAAAGAAACTCCGAAGTTTGTCCTTAAGCTTGAAGCAACTTCATAAGCTCTTGATTTGTAGAAAAACTTTGGAATCGGTTGTATTGTCGTTAATGCCTTGCCTTCTACTGATTTATTACATATATTTTGTGAGGCACATTCATATACGCTTCTATCACCTGTACTAAAGCGAAATGGCGGTATAAAAAGAAGTGTTCCATCAATCTCTATTTCATGTTTATCACTATCCCTACCTAAACTCATATTTGCAGGATTATAGTAGGTAGAATCTGCTCCATAAGCCCCAGCGATAAACGCTGAATTAAGTGCTGTGCCATTTAAACTTTGCTCTGTTAAACGAAAGCCAGAAGCCTGCATAGATTCTATACTTAAAGCCAACCCACAAATAACGCCCACTACTCTTTTGTTATGTCGTAACATGCATTCCTCCAAATTTTAATACTTTCCTTAAAAAGAACCAGAAATTATAACATCGTTTTTTTTTTTTTGTAAAGCACTGCTGTCAAAATAAGCATATTTCCTAGAAATTATGGCAAAATATCCTTTCTGTTTTGAGATTTTAGATAAGGAAAAGTATGCAAGCAGGCATTATCGGTTTAGGGCTTATAGGTGGGTCATTAGGATTAGCTTTAAGAGAAACAAAAATGTTTAAACGCATTTTGGGATATGATAAGGCAGCATTGCACGAGCAGCAGGCATTGTCTCTAGGGCTTGTTGATGAGTGTGCGAGTATGGAAGAGATCTCTCAATGTGATGTGATATTTATCGCTGTGCCGCTTGATTTTGTAGCACCGATTGTAAATGCTTTTAGCGATCTTACCCCAACGCAAACTATCATTGATTTAGGCAGCACAAAACATGCTATACATGAGCTTATAGAATCTAAAATGCGTAAAAATTATGTCGGCGCACACCCTATGAGTGGCACAGAGCATAGCGGTCCAAAGGCAGCACAAAAAGATCTTTTTAAAAATAAGATTCTAATCCTTACAGATATAGACAAAAGTGGTGCGTTTCAAATCGCCTTTGCAAAAGAGATTTTTGTGAATCTTGGTATGCAAATCATTAAAATGGATTCTGCAAGTCATGATGAGCATATCGCCTATATCTCACATTTGCCGCATATCTTAAGCTTTGCCCTTGCAAACACGGTATTAGCACAAGAAAAACCAGAAAATATTCTTGCTTTGATTGGCGGTGGATTCCGTAGTATGTCGCGTCTTGCAAATAGCTCTCCTATCACTTGGAAAGATATTTTTAAACATAATAAAGCCCATCTATTGCATTCACTCACAGACTTTGAAAAGCATTTTACTGAAGCAAAAGAGTATGTCGCAAAAGAAGAATGGGATAATCTCATAGCATGGATGAAAAAGGCAAATGAATTGCATAATTTCTTATAGTTTTTTAGAATCTACATTCCATAAACTTGCGTGTTTAAGAGACTTCATAGTAATATATGTGGCAATTTTTTTAATGTTACCAAAAATCCTTAGACTTGTTTGTTTTTGCATTTTTTCCTTTAACTAAAAACTTGAGTATTTATTAACATTAACCTTTTTACTTTTAAAATTGACTACGCAAAAACATATCAGCCTCCCCTTTTTACTTTCTTTGCTTATGTTGAAATAAGTTTTTATCATTATTTTAAATATTAAAATCTATTACTTTATTGATATATTAGCACTAATATAATGTGTATTATTTGTATAATAAATGCTACATTAATGCTATTTTGTAGTTTATTTGATTAATTTTTACTATTAAATAAGATATATTAT
>NZ_JMKW01000024.1 GCF_000686565.1 Helicobacter bilis ATCC 51630 | reverse complement strand
TATCACTTCATCAATAGCTATCACACTTTTAGTAGCATATATCTCTAAAATAGTCGTATCAAAGTCTGTATAAAATCCGTTATTTGCACCTTTTTCCACTCATCTGTGTAATCACTGATTGGAGCTTCACCTATTGCTTTAAGTGTATTCACGGTAGTTTGCTGCATATCATAGCTTTTAAGCAAGTCTGGTTTATTTGCATTAGATAGGACATTTTGATAACTTACCATACAATTAGCCTTATTGATTTGTGCGTTATCATTGGCACTTTTATGTAATACTTCTGCCTTGATTTTATCTTCTCTTTCATGTTAATAATTGGCTTGGGCTTGAAGTTGAGCTGTTTGCATTTTACTTGCTTGTATCTTAAAAAAGCTTTCTTTCACTTGATTTGATAGCATTGCTACTTCTTTCTCTCTTTTATTGTTATTTTGCCTAATATGCCTAAAGCACTTTGATTTTGTGCATCTCTTGTGGCTACTTCGTTTTGGTCTATGGTTAATGCTGTTTGGACTGCACTTTGAAATACTCCTAAAAATGTCTTTGCCATAAAATCACTATATGCTAAAGCCTTTTGGTCATCTGTAAAAGCGTAGCTTGGCATATATTTTACAAAACTATCTAATGCGTCTTTATATATTTGACTATCTTTCATCTTAGCTTCTATAAAATCAAAATTCTCTTGGAATTTCTTTAAAGTGAGATTTTTTGTGTCTAACATGTTAAATCCTTTTTTTTGTGGTATAATACTCCCACGCAAGAGTAGTAGCCGTAGGATACGCAATGTAAGTGGTTTATCCCCTTTGCTGAGGCACTCTTGCCTTAAAATGCTTCATATACCAATTCGTATTCATTTATCATTTTTAGCATTCTTTCCCTTGAGGCAATGTAGCTTGTTTTGTAGCGGATTCTATTGCTCTTTGGTATGGCTATACTAACGATATTTAGCACTCCCTTTTCATCTTTAAAAGGTTTGTAAAAATAGTAAGTGTCTTTTTTGTCTTTGGTTATAAAAAGTGGGTTTTGCAAAGTTGGTAATATTGCACCGCTTATATCTATCCTGTTTTGTTTGTTAGAATTTTGCGTTAAATGCTCGTAAGCTTTTAAAGGTTCTATTTCTAGTTCTTTTATAGGTGTTTGTATATTGACATATTTTTTATTTTTTAAAAGATGTAAAAAATCATCTTTTGTTATGGGTTTAGGTAAATCTTGGGCTATTTCTTTTAAATAACTATATTTAATTTTATTGTCTATAAGTAGCCTATCTTTCAAAGTCATTGTCTCTCCCAAAATCTTATTGCTAGATTCTAGCATATTTTCCACTTTGTTTGTTAGCTCTCTGCTTAACGCTTTCCCTTGCATTGTAGCTTCAGCGATAGTGTCGTTTATATGTGTATCCATAGTTTTATAAGGGTGTGGAGTTTGAGTATAACTATCTCTAAGCTTTATTGCCCTTTCTCTACCTCTTAATGCACTATCTATAAACTCTAAGTTTGTTTTAATACTTCTTTCTTTATCTTTTTGTGATACGCCTTTATACTTTCCTATGCCATTTTTGATTTCTTGTATTTCTTGTTCTGCTTTTTGTATATTTTTATCGATCGTATTTATTGATTTTTGGATTTGTTCCTTAGGTGGTTTTTTGGTCTCATAACCACTGACTTGTTGCATTCTGTTTTCCACATTTCTTGCTTCTACTTCGCCGTGCCTTAATCTGTAATTTTCCTTAGCAATTTGTTCTAATTTTTCCCCATACGCAAAGCCCTCTATATCTTGGATTGCGTGTTGTATTTCGTGGTAGAGAGTGCTTTTTGCCTCTTGTGGTGATTTTAGTGTATCTATATCTAAGGATATTTTCTTTTTATCTTTTTTATATGTGCCTAAAATGTCTTCACCTAATGGGTCGGCTTGTATTTTAAGGTCTTGTAGCTCTGGGTATGCTTGAAATAATTCCCTATCCTGCAATACTTCTTTCAATTTCATATAGTTATCATCTCTTGAGTAATCATACCTTATGCTTTTTAGTAAATCCCAATCAAACTCCCCACCACTTTGGCTTATCTCAAACTTCCATTTTTTATCCTTATCTTTATACCAGCCTGTTTTTTCCCATATCTCTATTTCATCTGCCCCACTAGATTCTAACTCTTTTGCCCTCTCTAGTCTTGCTTTGTGTGGTGCATAAGATTCATTTACTAACGCCTTTTCCCCTGCGAATAATTCTAAGCTAACATTCCTACCCCTAGCTTCTCATACTCTTGGCTAAAATCATCTTTATAATTTTCTATAATATTTTTGACATTCTCTCTTAGCTTATCATAGACATTACTTTTCTTAAGTCCTATCATTTCTGCTGTGCTAACAAAAAGCTGGATAATATTATCAATAATCTTTTCAAAGACATTTGCCCCTTTAAGCTTACTAGCAAACTCTGGGTTAGAAAGCTCTGCTATCATCTCGTGTGAGTTTTTTAGCCCATAATCCCCTGTCTTTTCTCTAGCATTCCACGATGTGAATCCTAGCTCATCTTTTTTTCTCCACAATCTGCTTATAGATTGATTCTATATTCTTGTGTTAAAAGTGTTTGGTGAAATATTTAGAATAATAGATTGTAGTAATTTATGGATTCTTTGTTATGTATCCATCAACACCATTTGCAATGCCTTTGGCGATTAGGGTTTGATAGCTTGTATCCTTTAATCGCTCTGATTCTACCGGGTGAGAGTTATAGCCTATTTCAATAAGGATTGAGGGCATGAGAGCACCTACAAGCACCCAAAATGGTCCCTCTCTTACACCACCATCAAGATTCTCATTATATTTTGTGCGGATTTGCTTTAGGATACCTGCTTGCACATCCATACCAAGCTTATTTGAAGCGATAATCCTTTGTGAAGTAAGGAATGAAGCGATGGTTGTTGGCGAATATTCTGCCATGCCTTGATTCTCAATAGCAGCGGCATTTATCGCTCTCTCTGTCCTTGCAGTTGATAGAAAATAGGTTTCTACTCCTTTTGGCTGTCTGCTTGAACCTGCTGGTATTGAGTTTGCGTGAATAGATATAAACAAATCCGCATGTATCTCATTTGCCATTTCTGTGCGTCTTTGCAATTCGATAAAAATATCAGTATTCCTTGTCATATAGACCACATAGCCCCTTCTAGAAAGCTCTTGAGCGGTGAGTTTGGCTACACTTAAAACAATATGTTTTTCACATGTTTTAGAAATGCCTTGTGTGCCACAATCCTTGCCGCCATGTCCGGGATCTAGGATAATAATTTTCTTGCGATTTTTACTCGTTGGCGTTGCCTTTGAAACAAGTATTGGCTTTGGCTGATTTGTGTTTGCGGCTGGTTTTGGTTTAGGCTTTTGTGTTGTGGGTTTTGTTTGTTGTATGGGCTTTTTTTCTGGTTGCTTTTCAGGTTTTTTTGAACTTGCGATTGGGACTACGCTTTGTTTTGCATTTTTTTCTTTGATTGCAATATAGAGATGGTTGTCTTTGGCATTGTATTCAAATTCAGTTTTTGAGGTGAGAGTGATAAGCACACGAAGTCGCTGTTTGTTGTTTTGTGCGATTGTGATTTGAGTATTATTTGGGAAGTTATACTCTTTTCTACCTGTTGGCACATATATGCCGTATATGTCTATAAAAGTGCTTGTATCACTTAGTTTATGAACGCTGATTTCATCTTTTTTGAACGCTCTGTTTGCATCAATCCTAAGGCTTGATGCACCAAAAGGAATAGTATTTAAAACGCGCAGTGTGTCGGCTTGCAAACTGCTTATAAGCAAGAAAAAAAGCACAATGCAACGCATACATATCCATTAGCGTTTTGTTAATTCATCAACTAATGCTTTAACGCTCAAAATCTCTTTTACGCGATAGCCATTTGCACCACTGAAATATAAACCCTCTTCAAGATTCCCTAAATGTCCCTTGCCCAAGCTATCAGCTATGCAGTAACCCACTTTTTTTGCTTCCTTGCCCCTTTGACATGGGCTAACGCAGTTGCTAATGCACTGCACTTTTGGGGCATTCCCCTCTTTTAATCTCTGCATTACACCGATATTTAAAGCTCTTGCTGGATAGCCAACGGGCGATTTTACAAGTTCAATATCATCTTCAGTAATATGTGGTAAGATTTGCTGATAAGCTTTTGCATCACATTCTTTTGTCCCTAAGAATCTTGTCCCCATCTGCACTCCACTAGCCCCTAGTGAAAGCATGGTATCAATATCATTTCTATCCCAAATACCACCTGCAGCAATAATTGGCATAGACCCCCACTGCATAGATTCTGTAACAACTTGTGGCAGAATGTTTTCAAGCTGATACTCTGGCTTAAAACAATCCTCATATTTAAAGCCCTGATGACCACCACTTAAAGGTCCCTCTACGACCACAGCATCTGGCACTCTTTTATATCGCTCACTCCAACGCTTACATATAACACGCAGGGCTTTTGCTGATGATACGATTGGGACTAATGCTACTTCTGGAAAATTCCTTGTAAATTCTGGCATGTTTGTAGGCAGTCCTGCACCTGTAATAATCACATTTGCCCCTGCTTCACACGCATCTTTTACCACTCTGCCATAGTCATTAATTGCATGTAAAATATTTGCACCCAAAGGCTTATCACCGCATATTTTACGCGCATTTTTAAAGATTTCATTCAACGCATTTTTACTATAAAAGTTAATCGCCTCAAAAGGCTTACTTGATAAAATCTTATCAACAAAACCCATATTTTTATAATAGCCCGTGCCAACTGCAGAGATAATGCCTAAGCAACCTTCCTTTGATACATTGCCCGCCAACTCGTCCCAACTAATGCCAACACCCATGCCACCTTGAAAAATAGGATATTTTATCGTGTGTTTTCCTATTGTTAAGCTTTTAAATAAATTGCCCATTATCCTACCTTATATGCTATTTACAATAATAATTTTAGCAAATTTTCTTTTACCGAGTTTTATAATAAATTCGCCTTCTTGTAAAAAGTGAAAATTTTCATCTGTTTGCTTTGCTTGATCTATACTTAAAGCCCCAGCTTTAATATCTCTTCTTGCTTGTGAAGTAGATGGGCTAAAACCTAGCTCTACTAACACTTTACATATCCACTCGCCTTTTTGTATCTCTTTTGTTTCAATGTCTTTTGGAATCTCTTTATTGCTAAATATCGCATTGAAGGCTTCTCTAGCCTGCAATGCTAGATTCTCATTATGAAAACGCGTAGTAATCTCTAAAGAAAGTTCCTCTTTCACAGCCTTTGGGTGCAACTCACCTGTCTCTACACCGCTTTTTAACTTCGCTATCTCTGCTAAACTTTTTGTGCTGATAAGCTCATAATAACGCCACATAAGCGTATCATCAATGCTTAAAATCTTGGCATACATATCATTTGGGGAATCTGTTACGCCGATATAGTTTTTAAGGCTTTTGCTCATTTTATTTACGCCATCTAGCCCTTCAAGTAAAGGCATAGTCATCACGCTTTGTTCCTTACCGCAGTTATATGCCCTTTGCAATGCCCTGCCTACTAAGAGATTAAACTTTTGATCATTACCGCCAAGCTCAATATCACAATTGAGTGCCACAGAATCATAACCTTGCAATAAAGGATACATAAACTCCACAATAGAAATAGGCTGATTTTCTTTAAATCGCTTCGTAAAGTCATCTCGCTCCATCATTCTTGCAACAGAATATTGAGCGGTTAGCTGCATGATATTTACACTTGTAAGACTACCTAGCCATTTACTATTAAAGCAAATATCAGTTTTGTCTTTGTTTAGAATCTTAAAGACTTGTTCTTCATAAGTCTTAGCATTTTGTGCTACTTCCTCAAAAGTTAGTGGTTTTCTTGTCTCACTTTTCCCTGAAGGATCGCCTATTGTCGCAGTGAAATCGCCGATCAAAAATTTTACTCTACCACCATAGTTTTGAAAAGTCGCAAGCTTTTGCAATAACACAGAATGCCCTAAATGTAAATCTGGTGCAGTGGGATCAAATCCAGCCTTTACAATAAACTCTTCCCCCTTTTCATAGAATCTTGTTACTAAAGATTCTATATATTCTTTACCAATAAACTCCACACAGCCCCGTTCAATTTCTCGCATGGCTTCTTGCACTTTTGCCTGTAGCGTAGAGTTGGCATTATTTGCTTGCATACTATTGTATTCCTTTTTTGTTGCAATTTATCTTTCAAATAGGTAATGATACTATGAAATTATAAAGATTTTTATAAACCATTAATGTTATTTTAAGTTTTTGTTGAAGTGGTGGCAATTAAGGTGGATATTGTCTCATAAAATCTCTCTATTGCAAGAATCATATTCATATCTTATTTATTACAATTATATATTACAAGCTTTTTTGGGAAATCACACATCATGCAATAATATGTTATAATGCGTAGTTTCTGTAACAATGTTTAGCGGATATGTAAAACCAAGTATTCAAAAAAGCGTAAGGAATAGTCATGCTTAATATTTATACTAAGACGAATAATGGGCTTGTCAAAAAGTTACAATTTAACATCGAAGATAATATTCTCCCTAGTAATATTTTGTGGGTTGATTTACTTCACCCAACAAATGATGAGATGAACTACATTACAAAGCAATATAACCTTGATATTCCAACGCAAGAAGAGCGTGAAGAAATCGAGCTTAGCGCAAGATATTGGGAAGATAATCTCACAATTACTATTAACACGCATTTTCTCGTGCGTATGCAGACAGAAAACAAGGAATTTAGCCTGATTAATGAAACAATTACTTTTATGACGACTAAAAATATTTTATTTACGATTAGATTCAATGATTTTAAGATTTTTGAAGAGATGCAAACACGCATTCTTGCAAGTCCAAAAAACTTTGAAGATGGCTATGATGTGCTTGATAAAATGTTTGAAATTCGTGTAGAAAAAGATGCTGATATACTAGAGTGGATTGATAAAGAGGCAAGAAAGCTACGCATTAATGTTTTAGAAGAAAAGAATGAATACACTTATGACAAAATGCTAAAAGGCATTTCGAGTTTGCAGGAACTTAATATGCGTGTGCGAGATTCACTATTTGATAAACGGCGTGCTATTACTTCACTTATTAAAAGCGATAAGATTGATAGCGATATTAAACGCAATCTTACCATTGTTTTAAAGGATTTAAACTCGCTTGTTGAATTTAATGTATCGCAACTCAATGTCCTTGATAATATCCAAACAATTCTAGCAAGTCAGATTAATATCGAGCAGAATAAAATCATTAAACTATTTACCGTTGCCACTGTTGCTATGATGCCACCAACTCTTATTGGGACGATTTATGGCATGAACTTTGAGATTATGCCAGAGCTTAAATGGGATTATGGCTATCCACTTGCAGTGCTTGTGATGATTATTTCCACCATACTACCACTTATTGCATTTAAGAAAAAAGGGTGGTTGTAAGATTCATTACATAGCAATTAATAGCTAAAGTTTTTTATCTAAAAACTTTGCTTAAAGTAAAATAGCAAGGTGAATTTACATGAGAATCTTTTTTATAGTTCTTGCTTCTATTTTTGATGCTTGTGGTAAAATAATAATATGTATTTCATTTTAGATCTTCTGTATTCGCTATTTTTTGTTTCTTAAGATCATATAATGTGAATTTGAGTTTATGCGAAAAAGTTGAAATATAGATATGCCAAACAACTCATTACACAAGGCAGATTATACAATATAAAAAATTCAAGAATTAACAAGACACGCGATACTAAATAAGATACGAAATAACAGAAAAATAAATACTTTGCCTATTTTAGATTCAATAGGCTCAAGTTAAAATCTATGGATTCCAAATTTTATCTGTATAGATATAACAGATTGGCAAGGCTTCAATGGTGAAATTTAAAGCCCTATAAATCGCTACAAAACCTTAATGGTATTAGATATAGCGTTTCTGTCTAAAAGTTTTTAATACTTTTACATAATATTCAGCTTGCTGTGGAGTTCCTAATGTAACTCGACAGAAGTTATCAAACTTAGCAAATTGTCGTCCAACAAGGATATTTTGATTTCTCATATTTTTTGCAAAATCATCATAGCTACCTGTGATTTCATGGAAAATAAAGTTAGCATGTGAAGGTGCATAGCGTAAGCCCAAAGAATCAAGGGCTTTTGTTACAATTTGTCTTGATTTCACATTTGAATTTACGCAATATTGTCTAAAGTTGAAATCAGCAAGTGCTGCAGTAGATGCAACTGCACCGCACACATTAATACCTGCAAGTTGCAAGAAATCTTTAATTCTTCTTTGCAACTCTGGTGTTGTAACTGTATATCCTACACGCAATCCTGCAAGACCATATATCTTTGAAAATGTGCGTGTTACAATAATATTTTTTGCACCATCTTTTAGGATATCAATACCACTTTTAAATGCAGGGTCAATCACATACTCTGCATACGCCTCATCGATAAGGAAAATCGTGCTTTGTTTTGCATTTCTTACCCAAGAATACAGATCGTTTGCAGATACAATGTTTCCTGTTGGATTATTTGGATTGCAAAGATAAACAAGAGAAATACCATCAAACTCTCGCTCACTCTTTTTCATAGCATCAATATTCATGTTAAACTTAGAGTCTAAATCAAAATTCACAACTTCAATGCCTAGTGGTTTTGCATAAACAGCAGGGAATTCAAAAGTAGGATTAGGATTTATGATTCTAAATGGCATATTAAGCTCATTAGCCAAATTACTAACAGCATAAATCGCAGCTTGTAATGCAGCCGAAGAACCATTACTCACACATATATTGTCTTCTTTTACTTGATAAAATCTTGCAATACTAGAACGCAATTCCTCTTCAGCTTTGAAAGGATAGAGAGATAAATCTGCTGCCTTTTTGTCCAATGCTTTTTTAACAAGACTCGAAAAACCATACGCACTCTCATTGCTATTTAGCAATAATGGCTTATCTCTAGTAGGCAACTTAAAAGATGTGCCAACAGCCTGCAACGGCGATAAAAAACCACCTAAAGCCAACGCACTAGCAATCGTTCCAGCCTTCAGCACATCGCGTCTATTCATTGTTTGTTCAACACTTTTCATAAGATTAACTCCTTAAAATATGTTATATATGCAGTTTCCATGTCTGCAATAATACACTATTTTCACAGAAAATGCAATAAAAAAAGAAAAAATGTAGTATTTTAAATAAGCTTTTTTATGAATTTGAAAATATGAGAAACCTAGAAATGATTATAATGAAAAGCATATTGCACAAAATAACGACGCAAGAACAACAAAATCAAGAATAACAAAATAGAATCTAGGGCATGATGATATGAAGTATAGCAAGCAAGGCTCTAAAGACACACAAAGCCTAAGCAAAAAAAATGTGCGTTTAGAGTAAGAATAATATTATTGCAACTTCTGTAAAACAATATCAAGTTTGCTTTTTTCATCACATTGCAAAACAATGCTATTCTTTTTTATGGTGCTTTCAATATTATAGGTTTTTAGAATCTCTTGTAAATTTTGCAGAGATTCGGTATAGAGAGATTCTGTAGAATCTTTATTATTCTCTAGTATCTTTGTCTTTGATTTAAGGTTTTTTGCAAGATTTTCTGTTTCTCTTACATTGAGTTTTTGTCCTAATATGCTTTGCAGTGCCATCTCTTCATCATTTGGGGTTAAGCCGATAAGCATTTTTGCATGTCCTTGCGTTATTTTGCCTTCTTGGAGTAATTCTCTTGTTTTATCGCTTAATTCAAGCAAACGCAGTGTATTTGTGATTTGTGTGCGAGACTTGTGAATCTTTTGTGCGAGTTTTTCCTGTGTGAGATCATATTCTTTTAAAAGTGCTTGATAGCAAAGGGCTAAATCAATAGGGTTTAAATCTTCTCTTTGCACATTTTCTATCAATGCTAATTCACGCATTTTGTAATCTTCTGTGCTGATTACAATGGCTTGTATATGCTCTTTTTGCAGTAGTTTTGTAGCACGAAGTCTTCTTTCCCCAGCAATAAGTATGTATCCACCATTTTCATTTTCACGCACAACTATGGGTTGTAAAAGTCCATGCTCTTCTATAGAATCCGCAAGTTCTCTCAAACTCTCATCATTAAAGATTTTACGCGGCTGCATGGGATTTGGCACAATATCATTGCATTTAATCATTTGCATGTTAGTATCTGAATCTGCATAATTTTTCTCATACACAGCATTAATATCACCAAATAGATTATTAAGCCCACTACCTAACGCTCTTTTTGCCATGCTATTTCCTTTTTTGTTTCTTTAATAAAGCTTTTGCAAGACGCATATAAGCTTCATTACCAGCTGACTTGCTATCATATAATGCAATGGGTTTTCCATAACTTGGGGCTTCTGCAAGCTTTACATTATGCGGTATGACTACATAACCTTCTTTATCATCAAAGAATTTAGTTTTCACATGATTCAATAAATCATCTAAAACTTGCTTTGATAGATTTGTCCTTGAGTTATACATGGTAGGTAAAAAACCCCTTATTGCTAGACTCGTATTAATAGACTGCTTTATTACCTTGACAGTATTCATAAGTTGGGCTAATCCATCAAGGGCTAAAAACTCACATTGCACAGGCACAATGAGAGAATTTGCCGCTGTTAAAACATTAATCGTAAGCGGTCCTAATGCGGGTGGCGAATCTATAATAATAAAGTCATAATCCATGCGAATAGATTCTATATATTGCCTAAGAAGTGTTTCCCCTTGACTTTTCTTTTTTGCGTAAAACTCAGATTCTATACCGACTAGATTTTGGTCAGTTGGAGCGATAAATAGGTGCTTTAGCATTGTGCTTTGGATAATATCTTGTATGGAAGTCTGCCCAGACATTACATGATACATTGTAGATTCTATACTATTGCGTTTTATCCCATAGCTTAGCGTAGCATTTGCCTGTGGGTCAAAGTCAATAAGCAAAACTTTTTTATTACATAATGCCAAAGATGCGGAAAGATTCACAGCAGTAGTTGTCTTTCCAACGCCACCTTTTTGATTTGCAATGCCAATGACTTCGCCCATGCAATCTCCTTATTTCTTGTAATATTTAACGCAAACTATATAGAATCTTATCATGCAACACTATGCTACCGTCATTTTGTAATAACGCGTCTTGCAATGATACTTTATGAGTAATTCCATCTTCATTGATATGTGTATAAAAACGATGATTTTTAGAAAAACCTTGTTTATATCGATTAAATACTTCATACCATGTCATGTTATTTTGTAAAAAAGCATTGCAAGTAATGCCATGCAATGTTGTATCTATATTTTTTTGTAAAGCAAATTCTACAATGTTAAAGCTTAAAAAATGCAATATTTTTTTGATTATTTGAGATAAAATCTCTATGCTTATGGATTCTATAGAATCTTTTTGAGATAAATTATTTTGCATTTTGCCTGTTAATAAAGAAGATTTCTCTTCGCTAAAGATATTTAGCCCAATGCCAAATACAGCAAAGCCCTTTACATACTGCGTGATTAAACCCCCGATTTTATCATCTTGTAAATAAAAATCATTGGGCCACTTTAACCACAAATCCTTATGAAATTCTCTAAATAACTCAAGCAAAATTTGTCCAAAATAAATTGAGCTAGACTGCCTTGTCAAATCCTTTGGCAATAAAGCAATAGGCAAAGCACATGATAGATATAATCCACATGATACTTTATCCCATGTATTTGCACGACTGCCGATACCGCTTGTTTGGTTTTTTGTTGCCACTATGCAAATAGATTCCAAATCATTCTTACGGATATAATCACTTAGCCATACTTGCGTAGAGGGCATTTCCTGTGTCCAAATAAAACGCATATCTACCCTTTAAATGTCTGCTCTAAAAATACATGCAGATTCTCTAAAACACTACGCCATTCGTGCAAATCTTCTTGTATAAATAGCTTTGTATTATCATACCAGACACTAGAATCATGCTTGCAAAATCTCCCCCATCGCCAGTCGTGTCGCTTATACAATAATACAGCCGTAGGAATGCCTAAAGTCGCACTTAAATGTGCTAATGCAGAATCTATGCTAATCACAAAATCCATATTTAATAAAATCCTAGCACTATCATAAAAGTCTTTAATCTCTTTTGACATATCAATCACGCCAAAGTCTTTCGCAAGACCAGAATCAATGCCTTCATACTGCAAACTATAATATGTAAAGTTTTTATGTGGCAAGGATTCTAAAAGCTTTTGTGCGTATATGGACTTCTCTCTTGCGTTCTGAAAGTTTGGATTTGAGCTAAAGTTTAGGGCGACTTTTATTTGCTTTTTAGTATCTATTGTATTATGCGTATTTGTTATAAAGTGATTTTTCGCTTGTGCTTTTGTGCTTAGGAATACATCATCTTTTAACTCTTCTTTTTGCGTATAATGCTGATAAGATTCTAAAACTTTTTTTATAGATATTTGAGATTCTGTCATATTTGTGTGTATAAAAGTATCACTTAGTATAGAATCTTTTAAGCCATTAGAATCTTTTATTTGAGATTTTATAAGAAAGGATAATAAGGTATTTCTAAAAGATTCTAAGCCCACTTTTACACTCTTTTCATTGGCAAATAAAAAGGCAAGGCTTGGCAGGGGGAGTGCTATATCATAATCATCATGCACTTTTTCACTACAAGGCACATTAAAGCAGCTAAAGATTTTACAAAGCTCTTTTGGTGCAAAAATTATCTTTTCTTTACATGAAAGAAGCGGGATAAACCTTGCAAACATAATGCTATCTCCAAAGCCTTGCTCGTGGTAAAGTGCTACTCTCTTACCTCGCAAGAAATCTAATATACTTTTAGAATCCTGAAAAGAAAAGTCAAGAAAATGCCTATCCATAGTCTTTGGCAGCATAACTCTTCTATGCTCATAGAGTGCAAAGCCTGTTTGAAACTCATTTAAGCTTAAATATAAATGCGCGAGATTTATCACATATCTTATATCTGGATTTAGGCTAATCGCCCTGCTATATGCCTCTTTTGCTAACTCTATCTCATCATTATAACGAAGTGCATTTGCGTAGTTAAAATAGAAATTAGAATCTTTTGTGTAGTGTGGCTCTAACTCTCTATAAAGCGTGATAGCAGATTCCAAATCATCTAAATTTGTATAGATTTGTGCTAGATTTATACCCGCATCGCCCATACCGCTTTCATAGGCAAGTGAGTAGTATTTCAATGCGAGTTTAAAGCTACCTATGGCGGCTTGCTGATTAGCTAGATTAAAGATAGCATGTATATCTTTTGGATTAATCTTAATGGCTATCATGTAGTGCTGGATAGATCTCTCATAATCTTGTAAATCACCATAGCATTTTGCGAGATTAAAATGTAGGTTTTCATCATCTTTTGGCAGAAGATTCTGTAAAAGTGCTATGGCTTGTAGTGTCATATTATTTCTTCTATAAAATTCCGCAAGATTTAACGAGAGTGTAAAGACATGCTCTTTATGATGCTTTTTTGCTATCTTTAGTGCGTCTTCAAGGCATTTAATCGCTTCTTGCAGCTGCCCTATATTGTTATAACAAAACGCACATAAACTCCATGCTTCAATATTTGTGCGTTGCTGCATAATCAGCTTTAAACATGCTTCAATGCAGGTTTGCCACTGCTTATTATTAAATAACTGACGAATAGTCTCTATATTCATATAAAACCCTAAAATAATCTAAATAATCGCAAACAATCAAAATTAATACCAAAATAATCAATCTTTTGTTATTCTACATAAATAACGCAATGATATGAAAAACGACTCATGTTTGATAAAACTAAACACAATATTAAGCTTTTGTATTGTAGCTTTGCGATACTTTTGTTTGATATTAAACCAAGTTATCAAGTATATATCTACCACGCCTCATCAATGCCGATTAAAATGCAGCTTGTAAGATATGGTGCAGCACAATAGGAAAATACCTTGCCGCCTTTGCCGATTTCATGCAGTGCAGAATAATATCTTTGAGCGAATTTAAAATATCTTACTTTTGCTTTTTTATCGCCAAACTCATCGGCTAAGATTCCCCCCACACTCACACCATCCAAGTCATTATGCTGACTTATCCACTCTATATAAAACATAGATAGAATCACATAAGTGTGATAGCCGTGCATTTGCCCTAGATTCATCTTGCTAAAAGCTGTGTGTGAGATAATCTTTTTGCCATTAAAGCGGACAAAATTTCTCTCATTTGATTGCTTATCGACTTGTTTATAATAGGCTTCTAGCTTTTTTGTATTTTTTTCTAACACTTCGCTTGTATCTATGTTTTTCCAAGTTTTATTTTGATTATATTTTCTTTGTGTATTTTCATTTGCATACAGCACAAAAAGATTGAAGAAAAGTAACAACAATATGCGGTGCATACAAAGCCTTTTTAAATTTTTGTTATTGTAGCTTAAAAACATTATGATACAATCCCTATTTATCATTTTAACCCAAGGCTTTTGTATGGATAAACACTGGAATGAGGAATGTGCTGTTGTTGGTGCATTTAACTGCGATGAAGCAGCCTTCATGGCATATTACGCCCTTTTTGCAATGCAGCACAGAGGGCAGGAGGCAAGCGGCATAGCAATAAGCAATGGCAAAAATATCACTACGCAAAAAGGGCAAGGACTTGTAACAAAGGTTTTTAGCAAATCAATCTTAGAAAAGCTAAAAGGCATGAATGCGGTAGGACATAATCGCTATGCAACTGCTGGGGCAGATTCTAATGGCGATTGTCAGCCTATTTTTGCGCGTTATGGCTTAGGTGAGATTGCTCTCGTGCATAATGGCAACCTTACAAATGCAAAAAACATTCGCCAATCACTCACACAGCAAGGTGCAATATTCCAAAGTAATTTAGATACAGAAGTCATTATCCATTTAATAGCAAGAAGCACAAAAAAGCATTTAACCCCGCGTATTATGGAATCTTTGCATGAGATTGAGGGGGCGTTCTCACTTGTGATTTTAAGTCGCTCTAAAATGTTTGCAGTAAGAGATAGATTTGGTCTTCGTCCATTAAGCTTAGGGGAGATAACCAATAAAGATGGCTCAAAAGGCTATATTGTAGCAAGTGAGACTTGTGCGTTTGATCTTGTTGGGGCGAGTTTTGTGCGAGATATTGAGCCGGGGGAATTAGTCGTATTTGAAAAAAATCGTAATAATGAAACAAAGATTATAAGCATAAAAGTCTTTGAAGAGATTCTAAAACCATGCGTTTTTGAGTATATCTATTTTGCCCGCCCTGATAGTGTCGTCTTTGGTAAAAGTGTGTATATGGTAAGAAAGAATTTAGGCAAACAATTAGCCTTAGAGCATAAGATTGATGCAGATATTGTTATGCCTGTGCCAGATAGCGGTCTTGCTGCTGCTATTGGATATAGCGAGCAAAGTAAAATCGCATTTGAGTTGGGATTAATTAGAAATCATTATGTAGGTAGAACTTTTATTGAGCCAACACAGGAGCTAAGAGAGCTAAAAGTGCGATTAAAGCTTAATCCTATTAGAGAAGTGATTGAGAATAAAAGGGTTATAGTTATAGATGATTCGCTTGTGAGAGGCACGACAAGTAAGGCTATCGTGCGATTGTTAAAACAAGCTGGTGCAAAGGAAGTGTATCTACTCATTTCTGCACCGCCGACTATCTCGCCATGCTATTATGGTGTGGATACGCCGAGTAAAAGTGAGCTTATATCTGCAAATAAAAGCAATGATGAGGTAAAAAAATTTATTGGTGCTGACTATCTTGGGTATCTCTCTTTAGAGGGCTTGAAAACTGCGGTAGAACCACATAATTATAGCTATTGTCAAGCGTGTTTTGATGGTAACTATTTGCATGATGTAGAATCAAAATAAAGGGGCATGGGTGAAGATAATGCTAACAGTTGGGCGATATTTTAAACAACGATTTGGTGAGAAAGTAAGAAAGATTCCAATATCTTTAAGCGGCTTTACTTGTCCTAATATTGATGGCAAGGTCGCAAAAGGTGGCTGCATTTATTGTAAAAATGAGACTTTTTCCCCATCACTTGTAATGAAAAAAAAGCAAGATTCTAATATAGAATCTATACAAGATACAAAAGATATTGCTAAGCTAAAAATGAACTTTTCATTGACAGAAAATCCATTATTACCTACGCAATTAAGGGAGCTTGAGACGCAATTCCACTATCATGCAAACTTTCATAAAAATAAATATGGTATAAAAAAATATATGGTATATTTTCAAAGCTTTACAAACACTTATGCACCATTTGACACACTCAAAGCCCTTTATACAAAGGCATTGAAGTTGTCTGATGTTGTAGGCATGAGTATAGGCACGAGAGTTGATTGCGTAGATTCTAAACTGCTTGATTTTTTAGGGGAATTTGTAAAAGAGGGTAAAGAAATATGGCTTGAGTATGGAATCCAATCTATCTATGAAGAGACACTAAAGCTTACAAACAGAGGGCATACTATGGAGGGTGTAGAATCTCTTTTTAAAGAGACAAGAAAAAGGGGGATAAAAGTCTGTGCACATTTAATCTATGGCTTACCTAATGAAAGCATAGATATGATGATACACTCCCTGCAAACGATTTTAAGCTATGGCGTAGATTCTCTAAAAATCCATCCACTCTATGTTGTGGAAGGCACAGCCCTAGCGCGCATGTATAAAAAGGGCGAATATACACCAATTAGCCTAGAAGACTATGGCGAAGCAATAGTACAATCACTCAAGCTTATCCCGCCAAATATTGTGATACAGCGAGTGAGTGCTGGAGCGCATGATGAGAGTTTAATCGCACCAAAATGGTGCTTTGATAAAAATATCCAAATGCGTTACTTACGCGATAGACTAAAAAAAGAGGGGATAGATTATTAAGTTTTTGTTGCTTTGTATTTATGCGATGTTTATTAAGTCTATTGTGTCAAAGTTTTTATAAACTATCTTAATATAACTTAATCATAAGAATGATTTTAATGCAATGCAACATTCAATCTAAACTACCCTTAACCCTCATTCAAGATTCGAGTATTTGCAGAATCTAAAATACATTCATAGAGATTCAAAGTATCTTTAAGCGACCAGTTAATCTCATGCCAAAAAAGATTCCCAAGAGAGTTATTCTTAAAAGCTACAAGATTAATATGCGTCGCACCCTCTTCTTTTAACCTCTCTTTCACAAATGCCACCATGCCTTTGCCGATTTGCTTATGGCGATATTCCTTTTGCACGCACACATGATAGAGATATGCACACCGCCCATCATAGCCGCATAATATGCTACCTACAATCTTATTATCACAGATAGCTACTACATTTGTATTTGGATTTTTTGTAAGAAATTTTTGCATACCTTCATAAGAATCATCAATAGTGCGGATATAAAATCCCTCAATGCTTTTCCAAAGTTTCAGCACTAAATCATAATCCTGTATAGTCATAACTCGCAGTTCCATAGCACACTTTCTTCATTAAAAATAAGCGTGAATTATAACACAAAATACTCTAAACACCACGAAAAGTGCAGTTCTCACATAATAATGGCAGATTCTTATAAGTCCTTAGTGAATCTTGTATATTTTTCATATCTTTGGAATATAGAATCTCACTAAAATCCTGTGTGTTAAAATCACCAAGTGGCATTTTTGCACTTGCATCAATGCAGCATGGGACAACCTTACCATTTGCAAGTATTGCAAGCTGCTTTATCGCCCCAAAGCAATAAGGCATATTTGGATAAATCTGCATATTTGCAATCTTAGAATCTTTTTGCAAAGCAGTCCATGTAAAAGCCCTATGAAATCGCAAGAAAAAATTCTTAGCTAAACGCAATCGCCTTTTTTCTGTTTGTAAAATCGCATTTGGGAATCTTTGCAAAAAATATGTGTAGTCATACTCCCCAAAAAGTCGCAGATTGATATAAAGATTTGGGGCATATATCTTTGCATATTCATAAAAAGCAAGGATTGTATCAAAATATTTTTCTATCTTTTTTCTTAAATGCTTATTATCAAATAGGGCATCAAGAGAAAAGCTAACTTGATGTATGTGCTTTTGTGTTAATAATGAAAAATGCTCTTTGTTTAAAAACGCACCACTACTCACAATATCAAACCTTACTTTATAATACGCCCCAATATCAATGTATGCAGATAGATTATCCACACGGAGCGGATCGCCTAATACATGCAGACTTACAAGCCTTGTGTGATTTGTAATCTGTGATATGATTTTTTCAAATAAAGCTAGCGGCATAACTCCCCTTAGTGCCTTTTTTGGCGTGCAAAAAGAGCAAGAAAGCTTACAAATATCAGTAATTTCAACATAAATTTTATGGAATTTCATATATTTACCTGCTTCAATATATCTTTGGAATAAATCGTGTTGGAATTATACTTTATTGTGGATTGTTGGGAATATATAATCATCAATAAATACATAGAATCACAAATCAATTTTACTAAAAATTTACATTCTTTATTTTGCAACTTTACAAGCTATATCTATACTTGCAGCACATTTTATTTGAAAGGATTTTTTATGATGAAAAAGTGTATATTAGGGCTTGTGGCAGGCTTAACTCTTGGTGCAAATATAGCTATGGCAGCAGAGAATATTTACCCTATTTCAAGGGAAATGGGATCTGGGACTCGTGGTGCTTTTACTGAAATCTTTGGGATTCAAAAAGAATTAAAAGGTAAGAAAATTGATGCTACCACAACGAAAGCAGAGGTTACAAACTCAACGGGTGTCATGATGACAACGGTGGCAAACTCTAAAAATGCTATTGGTTACATATCGCTTGGTTCCTTAAATGACACTGTGAAAGCAATAAGTGTTGAAGGTGTTATGCCAAGTGTTGAAAACATTAATAATAAGAGTTATAAAATCTCTCGTCCATTTAATGTGGTAATCAAGAAAAGCAATCCACTCATTGAAGACTTTTTAGCATATAGCATTAATGCGAAAGCAATCATTGAAAAGTCTGGCTACATTGCGACAAAAACTAAAAAATTTGTGAGTAAAAAACCTAAAGGAAAGCTTGTAATAGCTGGTTCTAGTTCTATCACACCGCTTATGGAAAAGCTTGTAGAATCTTATAAAAGTGTCAATCCAAATGTAGTGATTGAGATTCAGCAATCAGATTCTACAACAGGTGTTAATGTTGTGGTAGAGGGCATCGCAGATATTGGTATGGTGTCTCGTGAGGTAAAAGAAGCGGAGCTAAAAAGAGGGATTAGTGTGCGTGTATTAGCGATTGATGGTTTAGCTATTATTGTGAATAAGGCAAATCCTATCACAAATATCACAAAAGATAGCGTATATAAGATTTTCACAGGTGAAATGACGACTTGGGATCAAGTGAAATAATGAGATTAATCTCATGAGTTGTGGTGTAGGATTTGGGTTGCTTTAGAATCTAGCTTAGATTCTAATAGAGATTTTGATTAACATTCACAATAGCAAAAAAGATTTAGAGTTTTACTATTTTATCTCTACGCCATGCAACCACCAATAAGGGATTAGAATCTGTAATCTAAAACAAATTGTCATGTTGAATGTAGCGAAATGTTTCACATTGTATAATTTAAGGGAGATATTTCAGCTATGACTCAATATGACAAGAAACTATCCTTAAGTTAAGTAAGCAAAGAATTCATCACAAAGAGTAAAGATTCTTAAAACAACACTTATTGCAACAAAGTTTTGTTTTAAGAATCTAAATACAACGCTAAGCTCTATTATAAAGATTCTAAAGGAAATAAATGTTTAAAGAAAGATTTTTTCACACTTTATTTGCACTTTGTGCGATGGGATCTATTTTTGCGGTTTGTGCGATTTGCTTTTTCTTATTTGCAAATGCAATCCCTACGATGAAGCAAATCGGCTTTATGGACTTTATATTTGGGCTAGATTGGTATCCAGAACAGGAATTTTTTGGAATCTTCCCTATGATTATAGGCAGTCTGTGTGTAACCGCTCTTGCTATCCTTTTTGGCGTTCCGCTTGGGATTTTTAGCGCTGTGTATTTATCGCAGTTTTGTCCAAAAGGTCCAAAAAAGTATCTCATCATGGCGGTTGAGTTGCTTGGGGCTATCCCATCTGTTGTGTATGGATTCTTTGGTTTAGTGATTATTGTGCCGCTACTTGCTGGTATATTTGATGGCATACCGGGCAAAAGTGTATTGGCGGCGTCTTTCATTCTTACCATTATGATATTGCCTACAATCATTCTTGTATCAAAGGCTGCGATAGATTCTGTGCCGACAAGCTATTATGAAGGGGCGTTAGCGCTTGGAGCTAGTAGTGAAAGAAGTGTGTTTTTCGCGGTTTTACCTGCGGCTAAATCAGGCATTTTAGCATCAGTTATACTTGGCGTTGGTAGGGCTATTGGCGAGGCTATGGCTGTTATTATGGTTGCTGGGAATCAGGTGCAGCTTCCAAGTAGTGTGCTTGATGGTGTAAGGACTTTAACGACAAATATCGTGCTTGAGATGAGCTATGCAGAAGGCTTACATAGAGAAGTATTAATCGCAAATGCTGTCGTGTTATTTGTATTTATCTTGCTGATAAATGTATGTTTCAATCTTATTAAAAAAGAGAAGATTTAGAATCTTTGCCTATTTCTTCTATCTATTTTTGCTTAAGTGTGGAATAAATAAGCTTTCTAATATGTCATATTGGGGTTTAACATACATGTTTGTTTTTAGAAAGCAATATTAAATTCATTTTGAGAAATTTTACAAACCCTTTAAATAAATAAGCATATAAAAGAGATTTTTTAGACATCGCTAAACTTAAGTTATGATTCTAAATACAGCTTATTTACCAAAAGCTTTCTTCGTAATTGTAAATATAGAATCTAATCCCGCACTTAACATATTGCTATGAGTTTTCATTAATGCGTTACATTTAGGACAAATTATAGCCGCAATATCTTCAGCACCAATGCAATCACTTTTTGCTTGATGGTATTTCATATATCCGCATTTTTTACATACATAAAATACAGGTTTTGGTTGTATCATAATAATGCTCCAGAAAGTTATTTTGATAGAGTATTTGACAAGTGATTCTAGTTTCATTTTATATGGTATTCAATATGAATTAAATAATTTTATATTTTTTCAATTTCAATTAATTCCGCTTCACTCTTTCGCAGTGCCACTTGTGTGCCATTCACATATACACTATAAGTGTGTTGCCACATTGAGACATATCCAAGTCGCACAGAAGCCCCTTCATAAATACCTAGAGAATGCAGTCTTTGTGCGAGTAGATTCTGCATATTACATACAGATTTTATCCTATATGTTTCATTATGTTGCATATCAAGCAAAGTCATAATCACCACCACAATAATGTCTATTTTCAAAGTAAAAACTCTGTAAAATAGTAACATAAAAATATAAATTCGCAATCTTTATGCTACAATTTCGTTTTTAAGGTTACAATAAGCAATGAGACCTTGTTAGTGATTATGCCAGAGCGATTTATAAGGAAATATTATGAAATTTCACCAGCATATCTCTGTTTTGCCTACTTATGAAGTTGGAAAACCACTAGAGCTTGTTATGCGTGATTACAATATTGAGCCACAAAATATTATTAAGCTTGGTAGCAATGAAAATCCGCTAGGCACATCGCCGCTTGCAAAGGAAGCAATCCTTGAGAATGCGTGTAATGCATATATATATCCCGATGATTCTTACTATGAGCTTAAAGAATCTCTAGCAAAAAAATATGATATAGAAAGCAATCAAATCATTATTGGTAGTGGTAGCGACCAAATAATTGAGTTTTGCATACATGCAATTTGTGATAAAAATACTAAGGTGCTTATGGCAAAAACGACTTTTGCAATGTATGCTATCTATGCAAAGCATTGCAATGCTACTATTTTACGCACACCTGATTTTTTTCATAATCTAGATTCTATGTTGCAATATTATGAAGCACATAAGCCTAGCATAATCTTTCTATGTACGCCAAATAATCCGCTTGGAGAAGCGTTGCCTAAATCTCAAGTGATTGATTTTTTAAAAAAAATTGATAGAGAGAGTCTTGTAGTCCTAGATTGTGCATATATGGAGTATTGTGCGTATAAAGATTCTAATTATGCGATTAGCCCGAAGGATATTATAGATTTTCCGAATGTAATTTATCTGGGGACTTTTTCTAAAATATATGGATTAGGTGGTATGCGTGTTGGATATGGTATCGCAAACAAGACTATAATTGACACATTAAATAAGATAAGACCGCCTTTTAATATCACGACTTTAAGCCTTAAAGCCGCTAGTGCTAGTCTTTTTGATGAAGAGTTTTTGCTAGATTCTGTTACAAATAATTTTAGTGAAATGGAAAAATATAAGCAATTTGCAAAGCAATATGAGATTGATATTTTGGAATCTTATGCAAATTTTGTTACTTTTATATTGCATAATAAGTTAAATTCTACTAAAATAAGCAATTTATTATTACGGCAAGGAATTGTTGTGCGAGATTTGGCAAGTTATGGACTTAATGCTATGCGAATTACGATTGGAATCCCACAGCAAAATGACATTGTCATACAAAAATTAACAGATATACTACAAGATTTATAAATATTTTAAGGAAGGTGAGTTTTGGATTTTAAAGCGATATTTACGCAGTTACAAAATTTAATTAAAAAATTAAATCGAAAACAACAAATTGTTATTCTTGTAACTGTTGTTGTTTTTGTTGCTTTTTTATCATATCTCATTGTATCCTCTTTAGGTTCAAAGAAAGGGGATAGCGTCGATGGTTTTGGGATTCTCTTTTCAGCTGAGAATCCAGCAGATGCAGGGTCTGCGATAAGCTATCTTAAGCAGCAAAATATCCCCTATAAAATGATTAATGACAACACTATTGCAGTGCCACAAGACCAAGTCTTTGTTTTGCGTAATGAGCTTGCCGCACAGGGCATTATAAAAGGCAGGGTTGATTATGATATTTTTAATGAAAATAGCTTTGGTGCAACACAGAGTGAATTTGATGTTAAAAAACTGCGTGCAATTAAGGGACAATTAGAAAAGACATTAATGGCATTAGCCCCCATACAAGATGCAAGAGTTGAGATTGCAGAACCAAAAGATGATGTGTTTGTAAAAACTCGTGCAGTGCCTAGTGCAAGTGTAGCATTAACGCTTAGAGATGGCATGACACTCACACAGAATCAAATCTTTGGTATTCAAAACCTTATTGCAAATTCATTCAATGGACTTAAACCAGAAAATGTTATCATGGTGGATCAATATGGTAATCCACTAAATAAACGCGATGAAGCAACCATTGAAAACGAACAAGCATTTAAAAACTTTGCTTATAAGGTGCAGGCAGAACAAGAGATTGCAAATAAGATTAGACAATCATTAAGCAGGCTTGCTGGTGGCACAGACAGAATGACTGTGAGTGTGAATCTAGATTATGATTTTGGTAAGCAAGAAAGCACGGAGGAAATATATAGCAAAGAATCTGCTGTTGCAAGTGAGTCGGGTAAAGAGATAGAGAGAAAGGGACTTGCACCAAAAGATCCGGGTGGCGTCCCGGGTGTTATTAATAACATTGCTGAAGTTAAAGACTTAGATTCCAATAATAGAGAAGAGTATAGAGAAAGTCAGTTTGTTAAAAACTATATGCCCGATAAAAAGACAACGACTATGCGATTGCAAACCCCGCAACTTAAACGCATGACTGTTGGTGTTGTGATTGATGGGACTTATACTGAAGAGACAAATGAAGAAACGGGCTTTATTACGATGAAATATACCCCAAGAAGCCCAGAAGAGCTTGCAGAGATTAAAAAAATTGTCGAAGCAAGTTCAGGTTATGATGAAAATCGTAATGATATTGTAAGTGTTATTGCTGGACAGCTTAATGCTATTGGTTCTGGCACACCACCATTAACAAACTTTGAAAAAGTAGCCCAAGCGGTTGAAAAATATCTCGGTCCATTTATGCCGTTACTACGATATGTGCTTGTTGTTATCGTGCTATTCTTCTTCTATAAAAAGGTTATTGCACCATTTGCGGAGCGTATGCTTGAAGTGCATGAAGAAGAGGAGACAGAGAAACAACCGCTATTTGACTTTGATGATGATGATGATACGCTAAATAGGGCGAATGAAATGCGTAAAAGAGTGGAAGAACAGCTTGGTATTGGCGGTGGATTCAATGAAGATGCTGTAAAATATGATGTGTTGTTAGAGAAAATCAAAGAAGCAGTGAGAACGAAACCAGATGAGATAGCAGGTTTATTCCAAGCACTCATACGCGATGAAATCGAAATGAAATAAGGGGCAAAAATGGCAATGACCTTAACTCCAAAGCAAAGAGCACAATATGATGAACTCTCTATGTCCGAAAAGGTAGCGATTCTACTCATTCAAGTTGGTGAAGAAATCACAAGTGAAGTATTCCATCATTTAGATATAGAATCGATTACTGAAATCAGTAAGCATATCATGCAATTAGGTGGCACAGACAAGGCTGTGGGTGCTGCTGTATTGGAAGAGTTTTACACTATATTGCAGTCTAATCAATATATTAATTCTGGCGGTGTTGATTATGCAAGAGAATTGCTGATTAAAACACTTGGACCAGATATTGCAAAGAGAGTGCTTGATAAACTTGCAAAAACTATGCAATCTACCAAGAATTTTGGTTATTTGGATAAGGTAAAGCCGCAACAACTTGCAGACTTTATTGTAAATGAGCACCCGCAGACAATAGCCCTAATTCTAGCACATATGGATTCTGGTGGTGCAGCAGAAACTTTGGGCTTTTTTACAGATGAGCTGTGTGCGGAAATTTCTATCCGTATGGCAAACTTAGGGGATATTTCACCTTCTGTTGTAAAAAGAGTTTCAGCGGTGCTAGAGCAACAAGTAGAATCTCTTACAAGCTATAAAGTCGAAGTTGGTGGTCCTCGTGCTGTTGCTGAAATGTTTAACCGCATGGGACAGAAAACCGCAAAGGCTACATTGGCACAGATAGAGCAAAGAGACGAACAGCTTGCTAATGAGATTAAAGAAATGATGTTTACTTTTGAAGATATGATTAAGCTTGATAAGTCCGCTATCATTGAGATTCTAAAAGTTGCAGATAAGAAGGATTTAGCATTGGCGTTGAAATCAAGTGCTGATGAATTGAAGCAGAAGTTTATGAGTAATATGAGTTCGAGAGCAAGTGAGCAGTTTGCTGAAGAGATTCAGTTTTTAGGTGCGGTTAAAGTGCGTGATATAGAAGCGGCACAAAGAAAGATTATTGAGATAGTTCAAAATCTATCAGAACAAGGCTTAATACAATTAGGAGAACAAGACGATGTTATCTCGTAATCACAATCTCATACAAGATGAACAAAAAGGCGATCACTCAATCAATAAATATGAATTTAAAGCTATTGTGCCTTTAGAGATTCAGACAAATACAGATTCCACCGAAAATACAACCGATGAGCAAAATGTAGAGCAAGTGAATGCATATCGTCCGCCGACTATGAACTCTTTAGAAAAGGAATTAATCGAAAAGCTATTGCATAAAAGTGATGAGTTATCCGGGAATCTTGCAAAGCTTGAAATGCAGTTTGAAAAAAATCAAGTAAGCATGCAAGAAACACTTGAAAAAACAAGTGATGAGTCATATAAAAGGGGATTTGAAGAGGGAAAAAATGAAGCAAAACAAGCAATGGAAGCAGAGATACAAGCAGAGCGTGAAAAGATAGTGCAATCATTGATCACTTTAGAAAATACACTAAAACAATCACAAATCCATCTTGAAGCCCTTGAAAAAGAGTTAAGTTCTATTGCTATTGATATGGCAAAAGAAGTTATAGTAAAAGAAATTGAGGAAAATTCACAGCGGGTTGCTTTGGAACTTACAAGATCTTTACTATCAAATATTATGGAAGCAACACAAATTGGTATTAAGGTCAATCCTATTGATTATGTGTATTTGAAGGAAAATCTAAAAGATAAAGAAAAAATACAGATTGAAGCGGATAATGCCATTTCTCGCGGTGGCGTTGTTATCTCATCAAATCTTGGTAATCTCGATGGAAATGTAATGTCTCGCTATAAGATGCTGAAGCAGTCAGTGTTGGATAATTTAAATGATTAGAATCTAGGATAAAAATCATGGCAATTTTATTTCCTGCAATAGATTTGTTAGGCGGAAAGGCTGTGCGTTTAACAAAGGGTGAGAAAAAAAGTGCTAAAGAGTATGGTAATGCCCTTGATTTTGCGAAATATTTTGAAGATTGCGGTGCAAAATGGCTTCATATAGTGGATTTAGATGGTGCATTTGAGGGAAGTCCAAAAAATCTTAGTGTCATAGAAAATATTGCAACTGAAACTAACCTGCAAATACAAGTTGGCGGTGGAATTCGCACTGAAGACACTATAAAAAATTACCTAAATGCTGGTGTATGTCGCACGATTTTAGGCTCTATCGCCCTGCAGAATCTAAACTGGACTATATTAATGGCAGAAAAATATCCAATTGCTTTAAGCATAGATTCTAAAGATGGCAATATTGCTACTCATGGTTGGGTAAATGTGAGTGAAATAAAAGCAATTGATTTTGCCGCGAAACTAAAAGGCAGTAGTGTGCAGGCAATAGTTTGCACGGACATTCAACAAGATGGTATGCTTTCTGGTATTAATTTTGCTTTGACCGAAAAGATTGCGGAAATTAGTGGCATTTTTACCATCGCAAGTGGTGGTTTTTCTGGACAGAAAGATTTAGATATGTTGCATAATTACCCAAAAGTTGGCGGTGTAATCATAGGAAAGGCATTTTATGAAGGTAAGCTTGATTTTAAAAATGTAAAATTTTAATCTTGGTTATTAAAAGTATGTTATAATACACCGATGAAGATTTAATTAATTTATAAGGAGCAAACATTGAAATTGCTTGTAGTTGATGATAGTTCTACGATGAGACGGATTATTAAAAACACTCTTCAAAGACTTGGTTATGAAGATATTTTAGAGGCTGAGCATGGAGTTGAAGCTTGGAATCAGATGAGTACCATTGAGGGTATTAATGTCTTGATTACAGACTGGAATATGCCAGAGATGAATGGCTTAGAGCTTGTAAAAAAAGTGCGTGCAGAAGAAAAGTATAAAGATATTCCAATTATTATGGTAACAACTGAAGGTGGAAAATCAGAGGTTATAACTGCGTTAAAAGCTGGAGTTAATAACTATATTGTTAAGCCTTTTACACCACAGGTTTTAAAAGAAAAACTAGAAGTTGTGCTAGGAATTAACGAGTAATTGTTTGGCTTTCTAATACCCATTCACGCTTATCTAAAGAGACATTACATAAGCGTGAGAATTGTAAAATCCTATTAGAATAAATAAGAATAGTTCGCACCTAAGAATACTTGAAATCCTATGATATTTTCTGTCGCTTTTGAGTGTGTAACGACACTTTTTGTTGAAAACTCAAATTGATGATGTCTTGCCACAAGTGTTCTAACTCCAAAGTTTAGCCCTATAGTAACACCACTAAAAGTTGGGATATTCATGTTTTGAATCGTAAGTGCGCTACCGCCCGGATATAGCGTAGTCATATATCCAGCCCCCATGCCGACATATATACCAACTCTTTGAGATTCTGTGCTAGTGAAATCATGTAAAAAATCCATATTTATATCACCAATCATGGTAATACCAGACACTTTTAAATCACCAAAAGCATAACTTGGTGCACCAAAAACACCACCAATGCTAAGGTAATATCTCATGCCATTTTCTCTATCAAAATATCTCTGTCCACCTATACGCAGATTGAGACCAAAACCCGCATTAACTTGCATTGTCTCTTTAGCTGGGACACCGCCTTGCCCAGCGTTACCACTAATTGTTAATCCTGTATTTGTAAGTGCTCCAACAGAACCACCAAAATCAACACCAAGAAAAAAGCCATTCCCTTTACTATCAGCAAATGACATATTGACACAAATACAACTTGCAACAACAACACTCAATAGATGCTTTTTCATACATATCCTTTATAAAAAATCCATAACATAATCGTTCATTTACACTTTTTTTAAAACTATAAAATACAGATAACACATTTTTTTGCTACCAGCACAATAAATACAAATAATGATTTTATATGTTGGTCTAGCGGTTATATAGCTTTTAATCCCACAAATAGCAATATATAAAATACTTAGAAGCTCTCATAAATCTATATTTTGGATTACAATAACAAATCACAAAGCAATATTAAGTTTTTTTTTGGTGAATTAGTCGTTAGAATCTTATTTGTGCGTTGCTTCAAATTAATGAATATAATGAATTTATAGCAATGCGCTAAGATTTGTGCCAATAAACTCTCGCCCTAAATCCTTTGCACACTCAAACACGCTAAAGCTCCCACTTGCTGGATCAAGCACTAAATCCCCCTTATTCGTGCAAGATTCTATTAAAGCCTTCTGCAATCCTTTAGGCTTTGAATGCGGATGAATCTTTAGTTTATCGTTTGGAATCTTTTCACTCCACACATCGCGGATATTATGAAGCCGCCAAGTGTTTTTAGCCCTAACTGGTGCTTTTTGCAAAACAAGCAGATACTCGCTCTGTCGCCTTGTGCGATAGCCCATACCCATTTTGAGTTTATCCCAAGTGATGAGATCTACTACCTGCAAACTTGTTTGCTCTATCCACGCTTTTACCCCCTCGCATAGATGAAATTTATCAATCCACAGCATCAAATAGCAGCTAGGCTTTAGCACTCTATCAATCTCGCATATAAAACTTTGAATCTGCCCTTCACTCATCTGCACAAGAGTGCTTCTGCCCTTTTGTCGCTCTCCTTCATTCCCATAACGCATTTTATCAAGCACCCCACGATACTGCGGATCAAAAAAACACAAATCAACACTGCAAGATTCTAAACTCCCCATAAGGTCTAAACCATCAATATTAAGTCTAGTATTTAACGGATATGTTGTTTTAGATTCCATATTATGCCTTCATTGTTGTTGTAATTTTTGCTTGATTTTATTATGAACACTTTCTATTTTTAATAATTCATCTATTACAAATTCAAAATTGCTATTACACGCTTCGTGTCTTTGCCTATCAATCCTTGCTTTATCAATTCCTAAAATATTGCAAAATTCATCTCCACTCATTGCTTCTTTTTCTGAAATATATCCTTTAAAGCCACTTACAATCTTTGTTTTGTCGTGCTGATTAAACATACAGACCTTAATCTCAGACTACCAAGGATATGGCAATTTATTAGCAAGTGCATTTGAGTATGTGTTAAGATTATTGACTTCTCCTTGTGATTTTTTCGCATCAAAATTATCACTATCTACCATCTTATGATTATAGAATCTAAGCTAGGATTTCACAAGAATTACTTAGATTCTAACCTACAAGTCATATTTAAAATCTAATCAACCACCACTCATAAATTGCAAAAGCTCTAGCTTATCATGTTCTTTCAAATGCACTTGTGTCCATGCGTCTTTTTTAACTACATTTGCATTTAGAGAGATGGCTATGATTTTATCTTCTACTTCTAATTGCTCTAAAAGCTGTGTGATTGTGATGTTATCCGCTATATTTTGATGTTCGCCATTAATAGAAATCTGCATGATATTCTCCTAATAAAAAGATAAAAAACGCTTCATTCTAACATACTTCTGTCAAACTCACTTAAGATTCTATGTATATTTATAGCGATATGCGTTAAGGTGCGATACAAAGTTACATTCTTATAGAATCTTAGAAAAATATCGCAGGATTTTTGTGCTATCATTTTATAGAAACTAAACACATTAAAAAGCAAAAAAATGACAATTATTAATGATTTTACAATTAGAGAAGATGCCTTTTTTATAGCAGATTCACACTTTAAAGAAAATGATGTGAATCTTTTAGAATATTTTGATAATTTTCCCCCGCAACGACAGATTATTTTAATGGGTGATATATTTCATTTTCTTATCGGCAGCGTTCATAGTAGTTGCGTTGCAAATAGGGGGCTTATAGAAAAGATTGCCAAGCTAACTTTTAGCAATGAGATTATAATAATAGAGGGAAATCATGATTTTGGATTAGATTCTGTATGGAGGGGTTATGATTATAATGCTAAGAATCTAAGGATTTATGCCTATTGCATGCAGCCGCTTATCATAAAAGGCAGTAATGAGACAATATATATATTAGCCCATGGTGATTTATGGATTAATAAAAATTATGATTCTTATCGTAAGTTTATTACTAAACCTTATGTCTTATTTATTTTTCGGTTACTTGATACACTAAGTTGTGGTATAATTTACAAAGCAATTGCAGCTCGTATAAATCAAAAACTGATTGCAGAATTTTCATTTTTTCGCACTGATTTTCTACATTTTATGTCTGAAAGGATTGTAAAATATAAATCTCATGTTATTCAGAAACTAATTAATGATGGATTTGCCACAGGTATTACAAAGTTTTGTATTATAGAGGGACATTATCATTTAGGACAACATGTAAAGGAAGAAAATGTTTTTTATAACGCATTGCAATCGTGTTATTTTCACAAAGATTATCTTAGTTTTAAACAGGGCAGCTTGTTTATAGAGGTGGCGTATGGAACAGAAGAAAGCATATCAGACAAAAATATCCTCCAATGAAATAGAATTGGTAGATTTTAGAATCAATGAACAAACTAATGGCGAAGTATATGAGGGTATCTATGGTATAAATGTCGCAAAAGTCCAAGAGATTATACAAATGCCAGAAACTTTTGAGTTACCAGCTAGTCCAGATTATGTCATCGGTGTATTTGATCTTAGAGGTATTATTATACCCCTTGTAGATTTAGCAACATGGCTTAATATTAAGGACAGAGAGGCAGATTTACCCCTACACAAAAAGCGAGTGATTATCACTGAATTTAATAATTTAAAGATAGGTTTTTTAGTGCATGAAGCAAAGCTTATTAGACGCATTGGCGGGGATAATGTCCAAGCTGCACAATTTAGCTCAAATAGCCATAATTTAGAACGCGGTAAAATCACAGGCACAACACGCATAGAAGATGGCAAAACACTTTTAATCCTTGATTTAGAGGGCATTGTTGATGATCTCGATTTTTATAGTGATAAACAAGATAAAAAAGAGTTGCAAGAAGTAACTAAGAAGTTTAGCGGACATGTATTAATCGTAGATGATAGCACTATTGCTCGCTCTTTATTGAAAACGAATCTCAAAAAAATGGGCTTTACCGTGATTGAAGCACATGATGGCGAAATGGCATTGCAAACGCTAAATGACTTGTATGTGGAAAAAAATGGAAATCTCACTTCATTTATACGCTTTATTATATCTGATATTGAAATGCCTAAAATGGATGGCTTCCATTTCGCAGAAATCATTAAAAGCGATGAAAGATTCCAATCTATACCATTTATATTTAACTCGTCCATTTGTGATAAATTTAGTGAGCAAAAAGGGCGAGATATTGGTGCGGATGCCTATTTAGTAAAGTTTGATGCACAGACTTTTTATGATGAAATTATAAAAATTTTGGAATAAACCAAAAATATTTTTTTTTATGTTATAATTGGCAGTTATGAAAAAGCATGGATAATGCAATACATAATTTATAGTTATTTAGAGGTGTTAAATGAATGATGATATGCAAGAGATAATGGAGGACTTTCTGATTGAAGCCTTTGAGATGGTCGAGCAACTTGACCAAGATTTGGTTGAATTGGAAAATAACCCTGAAGATTTAGATTTGTTAAACAGGATTTTTAGGGTAGCACACACTATAAAAGGTTCAAGTTCATTCTTAAATTTTGATGTTTTAACGCATTTAACACACAATATGGAATATGTGCTTAATAAAGCTCGTAGGGGTGAGCTTAAAATCACGCCTGATGTGATGGATGTGATTCTAGAATCTATTGACTTAATGAAAGCCCTTTTAAGCGTTATCCGTGATAATGGGACTGATGCAAATAGTGGTATTGATGTAAGCGATTGCGTGAAGCGTTTGCAAGCTATCTCAAAAGGTGAAGCGATTGATGAAGCAACCGCAGAATCTCCAGCTACAGAGGCAGCACCTACACAAGAAGCACAACAGGCTAATACAGAATCTAGTAGCACAGAGAGTGCAGAATCTGCGTCAGCAGATTCTGAAGAAGAGCCAGATTATGCTAATATGTCGCCAGAAGAAGTAGAAGCAGAAATAGCAAGATTGCTTGCAAAAAGACAAGAAGAAGATAAGAAGAGAAGGCAAGAGAAAAAGCAAGAAGAAGCACAAGCAAAAGCCACAGAACAAAAGGCAACGCCTGCTGCAGCCCCAGTCGCAAAGGCAGCACCTAAAGCGGAAGCAGGTGGGCAAAAAGCACCTTCTGTTGCAGTAGAGCCAACCGTGCGTGTAGATGTAAAAAGACTTGATCACCTTATGAATCTTATTGGGGAATTAGTTTTAGGTAAAAACAGACTCATTAGAATCTATGGTGATGTTGAAGAGCGATATGATGGGGAGAAATTCCTTGAAGAGTTAAATCAAGTCGTAAGCTCAATTAGCACTGTAACGACAGATTTACAACTTGCGGTTATGAAAACAAGAATGCTTCCTGTTGGTAAGGTGTTTAGTAAATTCCCAAGAATGGTGCGAGATCTAAGCAGGGAGCTTGGCAAAAACATTGATCTGATCATTAGTGGTGAAGAAACAGAGCTTGATAAATCCATTGTAGAAGAGATTGGCGACCCGCTTATCCATATTATTAGAAACTCATGCGACCATGGTATCGAAGTGCCAGATGTGAGAAAAGCAAATGGTAAAAGTGAAGTTGGTAAAGTCGAGCTTAAGGCTTACAATGAGGGGAATCATATCGTCATTGAGATTAAAGATGATGGTAAAGGGCTTGATGCTGAAATGCTGAAAAAGAAAGCTATTGAAAAAGGGCTTATCAACGAGAGAGATGCTGAAAATATGAGCGAAAAAGAAGCATTTGGTATCATTTTTAGACCGGGCTTTTCTACCGCGGCAAGCATTACGAATGTAAGCGGTCGTGGTGTAGGCATGGATGTTGTGAAAACAAATGTTGAAAAGCTTAATGGTATCATAGAAATAGATTCTGAACTTGGCGTAGGCACGACACAGAAGTTAAAGATTCCATTAACACTAGCTATTATGCAAGCCTTGCTTGTTGGAGTGCAAGAAGAATACTATGCTATACCACTTAGCTCGGTATTAGAAACCGTGCGTGTATCACAAGAAGAGATTTATACCGTTGATGGTAAAAGCGTATTGAGACTAAGAGATGAGGTATTAAGCCTTGTGCGATTAGCAGATATTTTCAAGGTAGATTCTGTCTTAGAAAGTCTTAATGAAGTCTATGTTGTTATCATTGGTTTAGCGGAGCAAAAAATCGGTGTAATTGTAGATTATCTCATCGGGCAAGAAGAGGTTGTTATTAAAAGTTTGGGCTACTATCTCAAAGGCACAGAGGGCATTGCTGGAGCTACCGTTAGGGGAGATGGTAAAATTACCTTAATCGCTGATGTTGCCGCAATGATGGATATGGCAAAAGATGTTAAGGTAAGTGTGAATAATCTTATTTCTCAAAGCACTGCCGCAAAAGCCAAAAACTCACCAAGCGATTACATTGTATTAGCAATCGATGATAGCACAACAGATAGAACGATTATGAAAAAATGCTTGAAACCTTTAGGTGTTACAGTGCTTGAAGCAAGCAATGGGCTAGAGGGACTTGAGATTGTAAAAAGTGGCGATCATGACCTTGATGCCGTGCTTGTTGATATTGAAATGCCTAGAATGGATGGCTACACTTTCGCAAGTGAGGTAAGAAAATACAATCGATTTAAAAACTTGCCGCTCATTGCAGTAACGAGCAGGACAAGCAAAACAGATAGAATGCGTGGTGTAGAATCTGGTATGACAGAATATATTACAAAGCCATATACGCCTGAATATTTGTTGAATGTCGTAAAACGAAATATTAACTTGCAAGTAGATGGAGAATAAGAATGGATAATAACGCATTAAAAGATGTATTTGCAAAACAGCAAAAGCAAAATGTGGGAGAAGAGTTGCATAGTGATTCTGAACATATCGTGCAATTAATTGGTTTTGTGGTGGGAACTGAAGAGTTTGCAGTGCCTATTTTAAATGTTAAAGAGATTATAAAACCTATTGATTTCACTCGTGTGCCGGGTACCCCAAATTATGTAATGGGTGTATTTAACCTGCGTGGAAATGTATATCCACTCATTAACCTTAGAATGAAGTTTGGTATCCCACAAACAAAACAGGATAAGGATACACGCTATTTAGTTGTGAATCATAATGATGAAATCGCTGGTTTTGTTATCGATAAATTGACAGAAGCTATAAGGATTGATGGAAATCAAATCGATCCCATACCAGATACTTTCAATGAGCAAGAAAACTTATTATATGGTATTGCAAAGCAAGGTGATAGATTAACTACAATATTACGCGTTGATAATCTTTTGAAAAGAAATTTCTAAGATTCAAAAAATATTTGTTTCTTAATGAAATAAAGAATGGTATATGCACTCTCGTTCTTTATTTGATCAAAAGATGACATACCATTCATTTTAAGATATTAATAGATAGCTCTAGAGACTTCATTTGGGGTGTTAGCTCAGTTGGGAGAGCGCAACGCTGGCAGCGTTGAGGTCAGGGGTTCGAACCCCCTACACTCCACCAAAATTATGCCCCATTGCGCTACTTTCTCCATATAATACTTATCAGAAAGTTAAGGATACAACATATTGTTATGGTTATATTCTCACGGATAAAAGTTTATTGATTGTGGTAGAGTATGGAATCCCTATAAACTCCTTTGTTATAAAATTCCTGATAAAAGATTAAATACACAACACTTCTTTACCACCCTTTTTAACAAAACATATTGCACTCTTACTAAATAACATATAATAACAATCTTTGTTCAAGATAAGCAAAGTAACTCATGAATATAATTTACATACACAATAAGAATAGTAGCTAAATTAACTAAAGATAATGGGCTAACTTACTTCATGTTTCACAGGATTATGTTTTTAAGTAATATCCAAATAATATTCCATTCGCTTAGTTTCTTAATCTTTATTCTTTATAACTCGTATTTGTCTCCACACAAATTAAAAGATCTAAATGCTATACTCATAATATTTTGTATCATTGTATATTACAATGACTATCGATCGTCTATACTATATTCCATAATATTCTTATATTTGATAGAATAAGAATATTATGGAATATTTTTACCTAATTTATATTGCTATATTATATTAAAATATATAATTTGATAAAAATTATAAAATAACATGCTATAATGCAATTTTATGCTGTAATAAAAAAGGAAGATTATGCAAACACTACTTATTTTTTCACACACATTTTGGAAAGATTCTAAAGTCAATAGGGCGTTACTAGAATCTGCCAAAACGCTCTCAAATGTGAAGATTCACAATCTCAATGAGAGCTATAAAGACGGCGTGATAAACGCAGAATCTGAAGTGGCATTACTCAAAGATTCACAAAAAATCATCTTTCAATTTCCGCTGTTTTGGTTTAGCACACCTGCACTTATGAAAGAGTGGCAGGATAGGGTTTTGACACATATTTTATATGGCAAAGATTCTAAGCTACTGCAGGGCAAAAAGTTTCAAGTCATTACGACTTTGGGCGGGGCAAAGGATAGCTATGATGGGCATCACGGATATAGCCTTAATACGATTTTAAGCCCGCTTACAAGTGCGTTTAAGTATTGTGGCTGCGAGATTTTGGAATCTTTTGCTATCTTTAGTGCAAAGGTGGATACACTGCCTATGCAAGAGTATTTAGAGACATTGCAAAATGATAAACAACAATCAGTAGGGAGCAAAATATGGGAATGACAATGAGTCAAAAAATCTTAGCTGATAGAGCGGGATTAGAATCTGTCAAGGCAAATGATTTAATAAGAGCCAAGCTAGATATGGTGCTAGGCAATGACATCACCACGCCTGTGGCAATCAACGCCTTTAAACAAGCAAAATTCACGCAAGTTTTTGATAAAAATAAAATCTCACTTGTAATGGATCACTTCGCACCAAATAAGGACATAAAAGCCGCTACGCAATCTCAGCAATGCCGCTGTTTTGCTAATGACTTTGATATTAAGCATTACTATGATGTGGGGAATATGGGGGTAGAACACGCCCTTTTACCCGAGCAAGGCATTGTAACAATCGGCGATTTGATTATCGGGGCAGATTCTCACACTTGCACTTATGGGGCGTTGGGTGCGTTTAGCACGGGTGTGGGAAGCACGGATATGGCTGTGGGTATGGCAACAGGCGAGGCGTGGTTTAAAGTCCCAAAGGCGATGAAGTTTAATCTCAAGGGCAAACTCCGCCCTTATGTGAGTGGTAAAGATGTGATTTTGCATATCATCGGTAAAATCGGCGTTGATGGGGCGTTGTATAAAAGTATGGAGTTTAGCGGGGAAGGGCTAAAAAATCTAACCATTGATGATAGGCTTTGCATTGCGAATATGGCGATTGAAGCGGGGGCGAAAAATGGCATTTTTGAAGTAGATGATATTACGATTGAATATGCTAAGGGACGCACGAGCAAGGAGTTTAGAATCTACAAGGCTGATGAAGATGCCGAGTATGAAGAAGTCTTTGATATTGAGCTAGATTCCATAGATCACACCGTGGCGTTTCCGCATTTGCCTGAAAATACGAAAGAAAGAGAGCAGTGGGGCGAGATAAAGATAGATCAAGTTGTCATCGGCTCTTGCACGAATGGTAGGCTAAGCGATATGGAAGTGGCAGCAAATATTCTAAAGGATAAAACAATAGCAAAAAATACGCGTTGCATCATCATTCCCGCTACGCAAAATATCTATTTAGAGTGTATTAATCGTGGGTATTTAGAGATTTTTATTAAAGCTGGAGCGGTGGTATCTACGCCTACTTGCGGTCCTTGCCTTGGCGGACATATGGGAATCTTAGCGGCAAATGAAAAATGCGTCTCTACTACAAATCGCAACTTTGTAGGCAGAATGGGACATACCACAAGCGAAGTATATCTTAGCTCCCCTGAAGTGGCAGCAGCAAGTGCGGTAAGGGGGATTCTAAGCTCCCCACAAGATGTTATTTGAGTTGTGGGGGGGGGATAAACAACCTGTATTGTGCAGGCTTAGAATCTAATGCAATGTTTAATAAACCTACCTTAATTTTATCCCTACTCGCTTATTTCTATACAAAGCGTGATTTACTCTTGTGTCTCCTTATTCTCAAGCAAAACCATAACTTCGTTTTTTCTTTGTTATATCATGTTATTGTACATTGTTTTTCCTTTCTCTAATTTTTTGCAAGAATAACCACACTTATGCCTAAGATAGTTATGCAAAGGCTATTCAAAGATAAAATCATATGCTCCATTTAATATCCTTTCAAAAACATAATGCAATATAAAAAATAAATTCTAAAACCTACAACATTAATTTCAACTTCTAATATATAACTACATCAACCGCCAATTTATATTTGAAATAAATGCGGGTTATAAATCTCATAAACAAACCTAAGCCTATATTCTCAAGTAGCTTCCACATCGTTTGCCCCTTTTTCTAATCTATCAACCTTTTTTCTTAAAATATAGATTCCATAGATTAAACCTACATTTACTG
>NZ_JMKW01000023.1 GCF_000686565.1 Helicobacter bilis ATCC 51630 | reverse complement strand
GGGGGGGGGGGGGGTGCTATGCCATAGAGATTTGCAATTACCCAATATCCTTTTTAATGGAAGTGAGATAAAACTCATTGATTTTGAATATGCTGGCTTTAGCTGCATTGAATGGGAGTTTGGGAATCTAGTCGCAGAGTTAGAGCTCACTCAAGCACAAATAGAGCATATCATACATTACTACAATAAAAACAACTGCAATAAAAACAACTCCAATAAAAATAGTTTGCAAACACTTACCTTTCAAAGTGTGATTGAAGGCTCACTTATGGCAAACTATATCTGGGCGTTATGGGGGTGGATTTATAATCGCATTGATTTAGGAAGAGATTATCTTTTTAGATTCCAAAACAATCTTACTTTATTACAGAATCTTGCGAAAAATAAGTCTTTGGGGGTATGATATGGGGAGAATAAGCGGACATATTCTAGCTTTTAGCAGCGTGTTTTTTTGGTCAGCCCTTTATGTTTCTGTGAAGATTCTCCTAGATTATTTATCGCCTTTTGAGTTGCTTATTTTACAATTTGTATTTGGCTATATTATGCTATTTATGATGAAGCCGACTTTTCTTAGAATCTCACTCAAAGAGGAAGCAATGTTTGCCATTGCGGGCTTATGTGGCATTAGTATTTATAATCTATTTTTGAATCTAGCCATAGAGCAAACCTATGCTTCAAATGTAAGTGTCATCATCGCTACCGCCCCGCTTTTTACGGGCATTTTTGCCTTTATGCTTAGGATTGAAAAGCCTTATAGAAATTTTTTTATAGGCTTTATGCTGTGTATTATAGGCATTATTTTGCTGAGTTATGGCGATGGTGAAGCGGTAGGATTTAACCCATTTGGCGATATGTTGGCTTTAATCTCGGCTATTGGCTGGGGTGCGTATTCTGTGGCGATTGTTAGCATTATGGATAGGAGATATAATATCATCATTGCGACAAGAAAGATAGTGTTTTATGGAATCTTATTTTTAATCCCGGGCTTTTTTATATTTGATTTTAAGCCGCAATGGCACGAACTTTTAGAACCTATGGTAGCATTTAATTTCATTTTTATTGTGCTTTTTCCATCAGCCCTTTGCTTTTTAATGTGGAACAAGGCGACTTTGCTTATCGGTGCGATTAAGACAAATATTTATGTATATCTTACGCCTATTATTACGATTATCGTGGCGATGATAGCTATTGATGAGCGACTTGGATTCTATGGAATCATAGGGGTTGTTTTAACCCTTTGTGGTGTTATTATTGGTGAGTGTAGGAATAAGAGAGTATAGTTTATTCTAACTTCAAGCATTTGATTGAATCTAAAACTACATGCTTACATACAAGCTAAACTTAAAGCATTTTAGCAGATTGCTACAATGCTTTCTAACCTTTCAACTTTTGCTGGTCTTTAAGGTAATTAAAAAGTAATTCACTATATCCAAAGCTACCACTCAAATTCTCTGAAAGCTGTTCTTTAAACATAGCATTATAAATATCACTACCGGGTTGTTTAGGATACAATGGATTATCAAGGTTTAATGCTGTATCAAGCAGGGTTTTAATAAAGATTGCCTCAAATTTATCAGTTTGTTCTCGCAATGCCTTATCACTCTCAAGCGTCTTGCCATCAACCTTTGCTTTTAAATCCTTGATTAAGCCACTCTCTTTTGATTGTGCTAATGAACTCATAGTGCTAGTCGTATCAAGTTTCATAATGTCTCCTTACATTTAATGTAAATAAAGCCAAGCAAAATAGATTCCCAAACCACACAATACAATCATTGTAGCAAAAAATAAAAAAGATAAAACACAAAAGTTTTATTTTTGTATTTATTGCATTATAATTGTGTAAAAGTTTAGACAAGGAAGTAGAATGCTGCAAAAGATTCTCATATTTTTTTATATTGCTTTTTCTCTTCATGCTTTTGCTAATGATAATGTTTCTATACTAAAAAGCTATATTGCTAGTGAATATAAACGCATATATCCAGAACTCACCATAGAATCTATATCGCTTGTTACTCGAAATACACTTGATCTTTATGCAGTGAGCATTGTATCAAAACAGCTAAATACAACAAAAAGTGCAAATGGCTATCTCACTTTGCAGTATAGACAGAATGGAAAAGTCTTGCAAGATTCTATACGCTATAGTATAAATGGCTCTATACAGATTCACACCGCCACAGAGAATATTCGGGCAGGTAGCAACATAACCACAAATAGCTTTATGACTAAGACGCAGGACTTCTCATCACTCGCCCTAATCCCTGCTAGTAGATATGAGATACTGCAGTCAAGTGCAAAAGTCTATATCCCCATAAATTCGATAATCTATCGCAATAAACTTGCTAAAAGAATGCTTGTGTCTAAAGATTCTAATGTCAAAATTATATTCCGTGATAATGGCATTGAAGCAAGTGCAAGCGGCAGAGCATTAGAAAATGGCGTGCAAGGCGATATTATTAAGATTGAGAATCTTGAAAGCAAACGCACAATCAATGCAAAAGTCATAGCTGAAAATGTCGTGCAGATATATTAGTCTTTTGGTAATACACAAAGCCCTGCGTCAAGATTCTTACAAGCTATTAATAGCATAATGTTTGCGTGTTGTGAAACAATAATGAAACTACGCATGACATAACCCCATATAAGCACATATTTTATGAAATATCACACAAAAATCAAATTATTATAGCTTTTAGCGACTATTTTACACGCTGTAAGTCAGCATTCCAACTATAAGATCTAGATTTAAGAATCTTATATTTATTTCCACTTAACTACAAGCATTCTGCATGCGAAACACCTATGAGAATATCCATTACACATAAAAAATATAACATTATGGAAAAAATGAAATATATTCTATGGATTACTTTTTTTAAAACGCAAATGTTATTAACTTTATTTTTTTATTGTAGAAACAGATTAGTATTTAAAGGAAAAATATGCGAGAAATTGTGGTAGTGGCAGCTAAAAGGACTGCTATTGGTTCATTTTTAGGCACACTTAAAAACACTTCTGCAAAGGATATGGCGACTACACTTTGCAAGGCTTTGATTAAAGATTTGAATATAGAGCATAGCCATATAGATGAGCTGATTTTAGGCAATGTTTTGCAAGCGCACAAGGGCAGAATCTAGCAAGGCAGGTGCTTTTAAATAGTGGCATTCCACTTGATAAAACCGCTTTTGTTGTCAATATGGTTTGTGGGTCTGGATTAAAGGCTATCCAGCTGGGATATGATTCCATAAAGCTTGGATATTCAAATATGATTCTTAGCGGTGGTGTTGAGAACATGTCTTTATCGCCATTTTTATTAGAAAATGTAAGAAATGGTTATAGAATGGGGCATCAGCAAACAAGTGATAGCATGATAAAAGATGGGCTTTGGTGCGCTATTAACGACTATCACATGGGGATTACTGCGGAAAACTTAGCTAAGAAATATAATATCTCAAGGCAGGAGCAAGATGAATATGCTCTGCAATCGCAATTAAGGGCAGCTAAGGCTATCAGTGAGGGAAGATTTAAAGATGAGATTCTGCCCTTAAATGTGTATGATAGAAAAAAAGAGATAATCTTTAGTGAAGATGAATTTGTGCGAAAAGATTGTAATATAGAATCTTTGTCAAAGTTAAAACCCGCATTTGATAAAAATGGTAGCGTTACAGCGGGTAATTCATCAGGTATTAATGATGCTGGGGCTATGCTTGTATTATGCGAAAAAGAGAGGGCAAAAGAGTCAAATCTGCCTATATTAGCGAATATAAAAGGCTTTGCAAGTATAGGTGTAGATTCTACAATTATGGGTATAGGTGCGGCTTTTGCGGCTAAAAAAGTCCTGCAACAACAAAAACTTACTATCAATGATATGGATATTATTGAAGCAAATGAAGCCTTTGCAGCACAAAGCCTAGCAACAACGAAAGAGTTAAGCGCGGATATAAATAAAGTAAATATTAATGGTGGTGCAATCGCATTAGGGCATCCAATAGGTGCGAGTGGGGCTAGAATCTTAATTAGCCTTATTTATGCGTTAAGAGCAAATAAGAAGAATTTAGGATTAGCTACCCTATGTATCGGCGGTGGACAGGGCATTGCATGTGTGGTTGAGATAATATAGATATGGGAGAATGTAATGAATAAAATAATTGATAATCTAGATATAGCATTTAAGCAGCTTAAAGATGGCGATACACTTTTAGTCGGTGGTTTTGGATTATGTGGCATACCAGAATATAGCATTGCAAAGATAAAAGAGTTAGGGATAAAAAATCTTGTCGTTGTGAGTAATAATTGCGGTGTTGATGATTTTGGTTTAGGTATATTACTGCATGATAGACAGATTAAAACTATTATTGCTTCTTATGTTGGTGAGAATAAAACTTTTGAAAAGCAATTTATAAGTGGTGAGCTAGAAGTGATACTCACCCCGCAAGGCACTTTAGCAGAACAGCTTAGGGCAGGTGGAGCGGGTATTGCCGCATTCTATACCCCAACAGGTGTTGGCACTTTGGTAGCAGAAAATAAAGAGCATAAAGATTTTAATGGTAAAACCTATATATTAGAACATGCTATCACGGGGGATTTTGCCTTAGTAAAAGCACAAAAGGCGGATAAATATGGGAATCTAATCTTTAATAAAACCGCTAGAAATTTTAATCCCTTATGTGCTATGGCGGGTAAAACTACAATAGCAGAAGTAGAAGAAGTAGTCGATGAGATTAATCCAGATAGCATACATTTAAGCGGTATTTATGTAGATTTTGTTTATAAGGGAAATAATTTTGAAAAAAGAATAGAAAAAGTTATTACAAGAAAGGATTCATAATGTCAAAAGAAATCATTGTAAAAAGAGCGGCAAAAGAAGTTAAAGATGGTATGTATATTAACCTTGGCATAGGTATCCCCACACTTATTGCTGATGAGATAGAAAAAATGGAATTAGAAGTTTTTTTACAATCAGAAAATGGGCTTTTGGGTATTGGAGCATATCCTACGATAGATGAAGTTTGTGCAGATTTGATTAATGCGGGAAAAGAGACTGTTACAGCAGTAAAAGGGGCTAGCTTCTTTGATAGTGCAGAGAGTTTTGCCATGATACGCGGAGGGCATATTGACTTAGCAATTCTAGGTGCTATGGAAGTATCTCAAAATGGAGATTTAGCAAACTACATGATACCGGGTAAATTGGTAAAAGGTATGGGTGGGGCTATGGATTTAGTCAGCGGGGCAAAAAGCATCGTTGTTGTTATGGAGCATACAAATAAATATGGCGAAAGTAAGCTTAAAAAAGCATGTACGCTGCCCTTAACTGGTAAAAATGTAGTCAATAAACTTATTACAGAACTTGGCGTATTTGAGTTTAAAAATGGGAGTATGAAGCTTATTGAATTAATGGAAGGTGTAAGTTTAGAAGAAGTTAAAGACAAAACTGAAGCTAATTTTGAGATATGTTTGAAGTGAAAGGAAGGATATGGAAAAAGTAGTTGTTATCACTGGTTCTGCAAGTGGGATAGGCTTTAATGTCGGGGAATCTTTTTTGCAAAATGGTTACAAGGTTATTTTCTCTGATATTAACACAAAGGCATTGCAAGATTGCACGAGTAAATTTGATGCAAATCGGTGCTTGGGTGTTCCTTGCGATGTCAGCAAAGAAGGAGATATTAAACATTTAATTGAAACTGCAAAGAATCATTTTGGAAGAATTGATGTTTTTATTAATAATGCAGGATTGCAATATGTTGCCAAAATAGAAGATTTTCCAACAGAAAAATTTGTGCAAATGCTAAATATCATGTTGGTTGGTGCATTTCTTAGTACAAAATATGTTTTACCGATTATGAAAGAGCAAAATTTTGGACGCATTATTAATATGTCTTCAATCAATGGAATCATAGGATTTGCCGGAAAAGTTGCCTACAATAGTGCAAAACATGGCATTATAGGGCTTACAAAGGTTACTGCCCTAGAGTGTGCAACTCATAATATCACTGCAAACGCCATTTGTCCTGGCTATATTGATACCCCTTTGGTAAGAGGACAAATGCAAGATTTGGCTAATACAAGGGGAGTGAGCGTAGAAAATGTTTTAGACGAAGTTCTTTATCCATTAATACCGCAGAAGCAACTTATAGATGTTAAGGATATTGCAGCTTTAGCATTATTCTTAAGCTCCAATGAAGCCAAACACATAACCGGTGCTAATATGGTTATTGATGGTGGATACACCACACAATAAATTGAAAGGATAAAAAATGTTGGGAATTATACTAGGATTAATTGTTTTAATGATTCTAGCATATCTTGGTTGGTCCATTATTTGGATAGCACCAATAGCAGCTGGAATTGTGGCCTTAGGTGGTGGTTTAGACCTATTTGATGCTTATACCAATGTTTATATGAGTGGTTTTGTAGGTTTTGCTAAAGCGTGGTTTCCTGTTTTTATGCTTGGAGCTATCTTTGGAAAACTTATGCAAATTACTAACATGGCAACCTCTGTTTCCTTGGTTATAGGAAAAGCATTAGGACAAAAAAGAGCTATTTTAGGAGTTATCCTCTCTGCAGCAGTTTTAACCTATGGGGGAGTAAGTTTATTTGTCGTTGTTTTTGCAGTATATCCTCTAGCTTTAGAGCTTTTTAAGGCTGCAAATATTTCAAGAAGACTCATACCTCCTACCATAGCCTTAGGTGCTTTTACTTTCACTATGGCAGCACTCCCAGGAAGCCCCCAAATACAAAATCTCATTCCAATAAAATACTTCCATACCACAGCAATGGCAGCACCCATTACAGGAATAGTAACGGGTTTAATTATGTTTATAGGCGGATATTTATATTTAAAATACAGAGAGAATACCTTAAGGAACAAAGGAGAAGTTTATAAAGAGCCAAAAGAAATGCAAAAAGAGCAAATTCCTAGCAAAAATCCTAATTTTTTGCTCTCTTTAGCTCCTTTATTTTGTGTGGTGCTGTTACTCAATGCTTTTAAATTTAATATCATCAACGCCCTACTTTGCGGAATCCTTTTAATTTTAATCCTTAATATCACACAATTTAAAAGATTTATTCTAGCTATTAATGAGGGAGCAAGTGGTTCTGTAATTGCTATTATCAATACAAGTGCAGCGGTAGGGTTTGGTTCGGTAGTAAAAAGCGTCCCGGGATTTCAAAGTTTAATTGACTTGCTGCTAAGCATAAAAGGAAGTCCCCTTATTTCAGAAGCTATTGCTGTTAATCTCTTAGCCGGTGCTACTGGTTCTGCATCAGGAGGTATGGGGATAGCCTTAGAAGCTCTAGCGGATAAATACAAAGAAATAGCCCTTAATCAATCCATCCCTTTAGAGCTTTTTCACAGGATTGCTTCAATCTCCTCTGGAGGTCTTGACGCACTTCCCCATAATGGTGCAGTCTTAACCTTACTGGCTATCACAGGTCTTAGCCATAAGCAAAGCTATTTAGACATTTGTGTCGTTGCTGTGATTATCCCTATTATTGCTTTAATTGTAGGGATTATTCTAGCTACTTTTGGAATTTACTAAAGGATTTTTTATGATTATCTTAAGAAAATTTACACAAGGCTGCGTTGTTTTAGCCTCAAAATGTTTGCCTGATTCTTTTGTTTTAGTTATTTTACTTTCTTTTATCGTCTTTTTGTTAGGCATTTTTGCAACCGGACAAAGCCCTTTAAGAATGATTAATCATTGGGGAAGTGGTACTTGGAATTTGCTTGGGTTTTCTATGCAAATGGCTCTAGTTTTAGTGCTAGGGCAAGCTCTAGCAAGTGCCTCTATTATCAAAAATATGCTTACAAAAATTAGTCAGATTCCACAATCAAAAGTTACAAGCATTATGCTTGTTTGCTTTTTAAGTCTTATTGCTAATTGGATTAATTGGGGATTTGGACTTGTCATCTCTGCTATTTTTGCTAAAGAAATTGCTAAAAATGTCAAAGGTATTGATTATAGGCTTTTAATCGCAAGTGCCTATTCTGGTTTTGTTATCTGGCATGGAGGATTAAGTGGTTCTATACCCTTAACCTTAGCAAGTGGTGGAGATTCTTTAAGTAAAACAACACAAGGGCTATTAACAGAGGCTATCCCTACTTCACTCACAATATTTTCAAGTTATAATCTCATTATTACCGCTGTAATTATTATCTTTTTGCCCCTACTCTTAAGCCTCATACATCCCGATGAAAAAAACACTATTGCCATTGATAAAAAACTTTTAGAAGAAGATAAGGAAAAAGAAATAATCTCTCACAAAGGAGAACATACTATCGCCTCCTCTTTAGAGCAAAGCTTTATTATCACCGCTTTAATTGCTTGTTTTGGTTTTACTTATATTATTATGTATTTTTATAATGGTGGGAATCTTAATTTAAATATCATTAATCTCATTTTTTTATTCTTAGGAATTTTACTCCATAAAACCCCTATTTCTTATATCAAAGCCATCAATAAAGCCGCAAGAAGTGCTGCTGGAATCATTTTGCAATTCCCTTTTTATGCAGGAATTATGGGTATGATGAATGGCTCTTTAAATGGTGGAGAATCTCTTGTAACACTACTCTCTGTTAGTTTTACCAACATTGCAAATGCTGATAATTTTGCTTTCCTTAGCTTCTTAAGTGCTGGAATTGTCAATATCTTTGTCCCAAGTGGTGGAGGACAATGGGCAGTTCAAGCTCCTATTATGCTCAGTGCTGGAGCAACTTTAGGCGTTAAACCTGAAGTCGTTGCTATGGCTATTGCATGGGGAGATGCTTGGACAAATATGATTCAACCTTTTTGGGCATTACCTGCTTTAGCTATTGCCGGACTTGGTGCAAAAGACATTATGGGATATTGTGTGATAACCCTTTTATTCACAGGCGTAGTTATTAGTTGCGGATTTTTCTTTTTGACTTAGATTTAGTCGAATATGTTGTATTGTCTTGTAGGCAATATGCTTTAGAACTTTTGGAGACTATTTTTTGGCTAGAGTCTCTGGTGTGGAAACAAATATGGTGAGTAATACGCTTGAAAATATATCCATAGAGAAATCAATCTTATCTGTTAATTGTGAATTATAATTTTCCTCTTAGTTTTTTAGACAACCTATTTAATCGTCTAAAAAATGTTTTATTTAACTTCTTATTTAATCTCTCGATCTCTAGCTGACAATCGCTCATATATCCATAAATGAAAGGATTGACCAAGTGCATCGGCTTTGGCGTGATTTTATAGCCCAATGTCTCAAAGATTTCTGCTTTACCCTTATGAACATACAACATTATGTTCTGTCTATACCAATGTGCAATTTTTGTATTTTCCCACACCTTTGGACGCACAATATCGAAACATACATAGTCATATTTTTTAAAAATGTCTGCCCAATAGGCTGGTGGTTGCTCATTGACATGATGTGTGCCACCTTGATGGGGAATTGCTGCGGAAAAAAGAATAATATCAGATAGGGAAGTTAGAGTGCGAACAAAATTTTCTGCATATTCTGCGTATAAATGCTCGGCAACCTCTAAGGATTGTGCGATACTAAAGGGTTTGGCCCCCCCCCATTGTCTCATCAAGCGTATCGCTATTTGTGTCATTTGTATTTTGTGTATTAGTTTTAATATCTGCATTTTTACAATGCTCTAAAACCTCGCTTACTATCGCATTAGAATCTGCAGTCAAATCTATTCTATGAAAAAATTTGTATGGAATGAAAAAGCGTTCGCCCTCCACACTATTGCCATCAATACCACAAATGCTAATATTGCCATATTTTTCCTGCCATGCCCTAAGCCATGTGCCAACACCACAACCAACATCAATGACACTCGTTACATTATCGCTTAAGTTCGGCAATAACTCTGCAATAGAATCAAGTGTTGCTTTTGCAGATTTGTAACTCTCATTTCCTTGATCGCCATACCACTCTGCATTATAGGTTGCCATCATCTCGACACTACTCATTTTGTTATCCATATTCTTTTCCCCTAATAAATACGCGTTACGCTGCTTGGCTAAGCTTTTTTACCGCACTATTTAGTCGGCTTACTTTTCGTGCAGCTGTGTTTTTCTTTAAGATTCCCTTGCTTACAAACTTGTGAATCTCTTTGTTTGCAATCTTAAAAGCTTCATTTGCTTTGTCAAGGTCTTTGCTTACTACTGCCTCACGCACTGCTTTTGTGATGTTTTTAAGTCGTGTGCGATAATATCTATTGCGTTCTGTTCTCTTCTCTGTTTGACGAATGCGTTTTTCTGCTGACTTATGATTTGCCATGTTTTTCCTTTTAAATAAAATAACAAAAATTAAAAGCCTTAATTTTAACATAAAATCTTTAAAGTATGTTAAAATTTTATGATTTATTGCATTAAGGAAAGAAGTATATGAAGATTTTTGGCACAGATGGCGTGAGGGGTAAGGCTGGTGTGGATATTACCGCTATGGTTACGTTGCGGCTTGGCATTGCTGCTGGATTGTATTTCCAAAGAGATTCTATTGGGAATAGAATCCTTGTTGGCAAAGATACAAGGCGAAGTGGCTATATGGTTGAAAATGCGCTTGTATCCGGGCTTACCGCTGTTGGTATGGATGTGATACAAGTAGGTCCTATGCCAACACCTGCTATTGCGTTTTTGACTGAAGATATGCGTTGTGATGCGGGCATTATGATTAGTGCTAGTCATAATCCCTACTTTGATAATGGCATTAAATTCTTTGATAAATATGGCTTTAAACTCGATGAGACAAAAGAGCAAGAGATAGAATCTTTATATCATAGCAAGGATTTAGAGAGACATTATAAAATCGGCACAGAGATTGGTGCAAGTAAAAGGATTGATGATGTAATCGGTCGCTATATCGTGCATATTAAAAACTCTTTTCCTAAGCATTTGACTTTGCAAGGGGTAAGAATCGTGCTTGATTGTGCGAATGGTGCGGCATATAGGGTAGCCCCAAGTGTATTTGAAGAGCTTGGTGCTGATGTGATTGTGCTAAGTGATTCTCCAAATGGCTCAAATATTAATGAAAACTGCGGGGCAATGCACCCAAATGTATTAGCTGATGAGGTAAAAAGGCTTCGTGCGGATATTGGCTTTGGGCTTGATGGTGATGCGGATAGATTGATAGTGATTGATAATGAGGGTAATTTAATCGATGGAGATAAACTTATTGGGGCATTAGCCCTCTATCAAAAAAAGAAAAAATTGCTACATAATAATGGCATAGTAGCGACACTTATGAGTAATATCGCGCTAGAGACTTTCTTAAGAGTGCATGATATTAAGCTAGAGCGATGCAATGTCGGCGATAAATATGTATTACAAGCAATGCTTAAATGTGGCTTTAACTTTGGCGGAGAACAAAGCGGACATATCATCTTTTCAGACTTTGCAAAAACGGGCGATGGCTTAGTCTCTGCCCTGCAAGTAGCAGCCCTTGTGCTAGAGAGTAATAAGACAAGTAAAGATGCACTAAATCCTTTCGCCCTTGCACCACAAAAGCAAAGTAATCTTCAAATAAAGCAAAAATTACCACTAGATTCCATACAAGGCTTAAATGAGATTCTAAAAGAGATAGAATCTCATAAAATCCGCCATCTAGTCCGCTATTCTGGCACAGAGAATAAAATCCGCATTCTACTTGAGGGCAATGATGAAGCAAAACTTGAATCTTATAATGCTAGGTTGCAAGAACTTTTTCTAAAAACTCTATGCTAAAGCATGTCAAAACAAGGAAGCATAATGTCTAGGCTTTTAATATCTCTATTTTTTACATTTTTTTCTATTGCACTAGCCGCTACAAAAGACAATAAACTTGCAACAGATTCTACTAACTTAGCCTGTTTTAAGGAACAATGCAAGGGTGGTATTTGTATCTATATATGTAATATTAGCGACATTGATTTTAATCGTTATATTATAGAATCTAGTGAGATTGAATACGCTTATGCTACATGGCTAGAGCTTACAAAAATGGAGTATTTACCGCAGACTTTACCAAATGAAAACTATGAATACACAGACGAACAAACCACTATAAAATACGCTTGGAAAACTAAAGATAGACTAGAGATTGGCTTTTATGAAAGAGAGAATCTTGTAGGCAGTCTGCATATCTATAAAAGTGATAAATTTATTGTAATTGATGATGGATTGCACTCTATCATCAATTATTAGGGAATCTTATGCTTAAAACACCGCTTGTTGTCATGCCACACTCTCTCACACAATATACAAATATGTCTTATGATACATATAGCGGGAATATCACGGGTGATGATATAGAATCTATCAAGCATATTTTAGAGACTGATACAAAAGAGCTACTCATTTTTATCGGTGGATTCTGTGATACTTATTATAAAGTGGTATGGAGGGCATTTTGTGAGAGCTTGTTTTCACAAAGAAAAAACGAGAAGCAATATGGTATGCTTTATATAAGTTTTAATTGCTATGCTTTTTTACTTGATTTTCTACCAAAGTTAAGTGGGGCAGGATACAATATCTCTGTGATAGCACATAGCTGGGGTGCGAAAAATATCTTGCGTTGCTGTTTAGATTCTAATGCGATTTATTTAAAGAATCTTATAACACTTGATTGTGTAGGACACTTTAAAATCACTCATCGTCCAAAACATATACAATCTTGGGAAAATATCTATATCGCTAATCATTTCGAACACTACAATCGTGCAAATATCGCCGCTATAATCGGTGGTGCAAAACAAGAAATCATCTATGCAGACATAAACACAGGCATAGCCCCACCAGCCCATCATGCAAGCGTGCCTATAATGCTACATAATGCTAAACTTATAAGGTTGTGGTGATGACTGCTCTCAAACATATTACTTAAGCTAGAAACTAAGTCGTGATCGCAGACCGCATTTGCTTACACTCACAAAAAACTTAGCAAGAAATCTAATTTCTAAGCCTTATTAGCGGATACAATACAAGCGACAGAATCTAGCTTGTTACCGCCTTAGATTCTATACCATACGCAACACGCTATTTACAATATGTCCTATCATGTGTGCTTAGTTTTTCTTTTGCATCTGTTATGTCAGATTCTATTTGTATTTTTAGATCGTTAAGGTTTAAAAACTTTTTATTATCACGCAGGTAGGCTACAAAAAAGATTGTAATTGCTTCATTATGCCTTGTGTTTATAGTTTCATCAATAATATGTGTTTCAATACAGAATCTCTCATCAGTGCTGAAGCGATTGCCAACAAATGACACTGCGTTATAAAGCATGCCATTATAATAAGCAAAGGTGGCATATACGCCATGTTTTGGCACAAAATAAAGCGTATTTTTCATATTAATAGTAGGATAGAGTTCCTTGCTGCCTATGCCCTGTCCTTTTATAATGCGTCCTTTGATATGATAGAATCGCTCAAGCATAGCATTTGCGTTTTGTACCTCGCCTTGTTTTAAAAGGTCTTTAATAATGCTTGTATGCAATGGTATATTGAGATAAGTTTGTGGGGCTACAATCTTTATTTGGACTTCAGCTTTACCCATGAGTTTTAATAGTCCATATAAATCACTTGCATGACTCATTCTATCCTTGCCAAAGTGAAAATCATAGCCTATGACAATACACTTCAAATGCGGCATAACCATAAAAAGTAATTGCAAAAACTGCATAGAATCCCATGATTTAATACTCTCAAATCGAAGACGAAAAAAGGGGATATGCGTATATTTTGTCCGCTCTTTTGGCGGGGTTATAAAGGGGGGCTTGACTGAAGCAATACTTAAGGCACAGCCATTTGTCCCTACAAGTCCTAGTAAATATTTATGCGCTTTGTGCATACCATCAAATTTGCCAATGGCTACCCGCTCATAAGGTAGCTTAGAATTGACAAAAGATAAAAAACTCTTCATTACCTTCCTTTCCTGCTAAGAGTGATTTCTCTACAAAAATATAGAGTGCGTTTTTAGCTTTTAGTAATGCTAGAAATGATTCTAAACATGCTAAGATTATTTTCGTGTCTTTGATGACACCTTTTTTATTGCGTTTTGCTTGTATGCCGACTTCATATTGTGGTTTATATAAAAGCAGCATGGTTTTTGAGAGATTAAGCAGAGATTCTAAAATATTCTCTAGTGAGATAAAGCTTACATCGCATACTAAAAAATCAAATAGATTCTCTTTCAGGACTCTATGTTTAGAATCTTTTATGCGTTCTATAATCTTTTCTTTATAGATATGAAAATCTTGTGAAAAGATTCTAATATCTACATTTTCAATCGATACAATTTCATCTCTTTTGGATAGATTAGAATCTAGTTGTAAGCTACCAATATCTTGTGCGATTATAAGCTTTGGCTTATAAGTGAGTAGCACTTGACTAAATCCCCCAGCACTTGCTCCAACATCAAGGATAATAGAATCTTTTATTAGTAAAGGAAGTATTTCTTTTAAGCTTGTTGTGATATAAGTTTGTAGGCTAGATTCCATATTGTGTTTTATAGAATCATGGGCTTTTTGCCATATAACTAAATCTTTTGTGAAATGAGATAAAAAGCTATTTTCTTTTGTTAAAAGCAAGGGGTTATAGAATGCAGAATAATAGGCACTAGATTCTGTATTATGTAGAAATCTTTGCAGTTTTAATGCTGCCCTACTACAAAAAATCTCACTTTCTATAAAAAAGTCCTGCTTTATGCTTATGGAATCTGTATCGCTTATATTAAAGGCTGGTTTTAAGATAATTTTGCCATTTACGCTGACTTGGGCTTGTTTTATAAGCTCGAGAGCTTTTTGCCTTGTGATATGCGTATATTTTTGTGTGATAAAGCAATCAAGCCGCATAGACATTACTCAACAATAACCGCATCTTCAATATACGCGTTTGCTTCATTACTATGATTTTCACCATACCAAGCAAACATATAATGCGTTAATACAAGCATTTGCCATGTCGCAATAAAGCAATTTAGCACAGGTATATAAAGCGGGATAAAAATAAATATATTTATAGCGATAAGCGGCAGTCTATTTGTCTGTAAAAATAGCTTATAAGAATCTTTTGACATAATGCTAATGCCAATATCATGATTGAGATTCTTGCAATAAAACTGAAAATATACAAAAATGCCAAGTATTAAGCCAATAAAACCTAAGCCGATAAATGAAAGCAAATAGCACCCAAGTGAAAAGATGATGAATTTTAGCAAAGTTTTTAAAAGCAACACAGAGCTTAAACGAAGAGATTCCATAAAGTTTGGTGCGTTTAGCCGTATATAAGGATAATAAGTCTTATGCACGAATTGCACTACAAGCGGGGCTAAAAATGCGTTTATAATACTCATGCAAATACCTACTAAAACCACACCGCATAGCACTAAAGAAATAGTCGCAAAAAATATGAGTAGATAGTATGAGATTTTAGGCAAGATTCCTTCACTCAAAGCGTAATTAATCCAAATGCTAGGAAACTGGTGCAAAAACCAATCAAAATGCGTAATACTTAAAGTAATCACAACTACCCATAGCAAAATAGAGCAGCAAAATGGCAAAAAACTTAAAAGTAACATATATCTACACCGCAAACTATGCCATGCTTGTTTAAAGCATTGTGTGATTATAGTCCTTGCATAATTGGGCTTAATATTAATTTTCATCTACGCTTTCCTTATATCATTTAGAATCATTTAGCATGATGAAAGCTTTTCTATGTATATATTCATATTTTAATCCTTTTTTATTGTTGCTTTTTTGTCTTTTTTGCTTCTATAAATCACATATAGCCCGGATACTACGGGCAAAAGTCCAACCATTGATAACATAATTAACGCTAAAATTTCATGTTTCATAACTAACCCCTTTAATCTCTCAAATTTTCAGCAATATTAAAGAAAATAATACCAACAAAAATAAGACAAATAAACACAATCCCTATACCATAAATAGTATATTCATTATTATTTGTGAAAAAATACCCAATTAATCCAAGTTCTGCTACAAACAGAGCAGTAATAATGTTTTTGAGTAAATCTATAACAACCTTATAGTATTCCTTATCTCCATTCAACATGCTTAAATCCTTTATTATGTGTTTCAAATGTGATATTAGGGTATTTATAAGCGAATTTACAATTAATCGCTATAATTATAGCTTATTTTTGACATTCTAAGTTTAGGAGTAGTGATGAAAAGTTTTGTTTTAAAGCGTGTAGCACAAGTGGCGGCGATTTCTAGTCTTTGCCTTATGCCAATGGCGTTGAATGCAAAGGTTCTTGTTAATGTTGATGGGATTGAGATTTCTGATTCTATCTTTTCAGCATTAAAGCAGCAAAATCCAAGTTTTAATTATGACGCATTGCCTGAAGCACAAAAAAAGCAATTATTAGATGAAATCATTGATGGTGTAGTTACAGCGAATGCAGCAAAAAAAGAAGGGCTTGACAAAAGCGAAGAATACAGAATGGCAAATTTGCAAATGTTATCTGGCTTATGGCTTAAAAAGCAAGTTGATAGCCTTTCAAAAACGATTAATGTAAGTGTTGCGGACGCACAAAAATTTTATAATGAGAATCCAAAAGCATTTGTAACACAAAATGCTGAGGTAAGACATATCCTAGTGCAAAAAGAACAAGAAGCAAAAAACATTATCGCAGAGATTAATAAAGTGCCTAAAGCAAAAACTGAAAGTAAGTTTGAAGAACTCGCTAAAAAGCTTTCAATCGACCCGGGCTCAAAGGACAATGGTGGTCTTATGAAATTGCCTATCAATAGCCCAGCAATCGCACCAGAATTCGCACAAGAAGTGCTAAAAATGAGTGCAGGAACTTATACAAAAAATCCTGTAAAAACTCGTTATGGGTATCATATAATCTATCTTAAAAAGCTTGATAAGCCAACAACACAAACTTTTGATTCTGTAAAAGGACAGCTTGTTGAGCTTTTAAAACAACAAAAAATGGAAGAAGTGCTAAAAGAAAAAGTGAAAAAAATGCGTGATAGTGCAAAAATCACTTATGGGAAATAACCTTTAGTCCTATTTTATGTATTTTTTGAGGGTAGTGTTATGAGAATTTTACTTGGGATTTTATGCGTAGCTATGCTTGTTGGTTGCGGTGCAACAAAAATAAGTTCTGATGAAGCCTTTAAATATGAACGCATGTATGCACAGCAAAGTAGCAATATAGAAAAGCCTAAAACCAAATATAAATATGTGTAAGCACAAAACAAAAAGCAGACATGTAAAATAGCAACCACAAGCGATAAGACAGACGACAAGGATTATAAAGTATTCTGGGATGGCGATTGTGTAGATGGGTATGCTCATGGTCTTGGCAGAGAATTTAAAATAGATGATGAGAATTTTACCGAGCAAGTTGGCATTTATGAAAAAGGAAAGCCAAAAGACCACTACACCGCATATAATAGGACACAAAACATCAAAATTGCAGAATATAGCAACTATGATGATATAGGCTATGGCTATGCAATGCAAGTAGCCTATGGACAAGGTGATATAGACATTACGAACACTTGGTTTTATGAAGATGATAAATTACAAGCCATTTTTCAAAGCTCACCATTTCTTGATACTTCAGCGCTAGTGTATTTAAATCCACTTCATAATTATGCGTATCGCTTTACAGATTTTAGTAATGATGAATTTAGTGAATTTAAATCCACTATTGAAACAATTAATTCTGATTCTAAAACAAATGGGTTTGCTATTGGTTCGTATAAAAATGGCAATGTAGAGCATTTTGAATTTGTTAATGGAAATTTAAAACGGAAAAATTTGAGTCTGCCACAAGATTATTTAAATAACATAAATGCGAAATTTAATGAAGCAAGAAAAGCATTAAGTATGATTGAAATAGCACAAAAAAAGGCTCAAAATATAGAATCTAGATATAAAAGCAAGATTTGTGCTGGTAAAACAAAAGTGAGTTTTATGGATAATGAAAAATATATGGCAATATGCAATGATGATAAACTACAAGCAGAAATCTATAAATTAGCCCAAGATAAACTTGCGTTGATAGAGAAGCAAAAGGTAGCAAAACGAGAGCAAATATATAGAGAAAAAATGATAGCCCTGCAACAACAACATTTACAACAACAACAAAATCAACAAGCATGGGATAGTCTCAATAGAAGCTTACAGCAAACAAGCAATTCAATTAGACAAAGCACTGATGCCTATACTAGACAGATTAATAATACTGCAAACAGCATAAATCAACAAACACAAAGAATGCAACAACAAAGACAGCATGAAGCAGAAATGCACGAATTGCGGCGACTTAATAATAATCTGCAACAACTCAACAATAAGCTTGGTTATTAAATTTGCAATATTCGCATTTTGCCACTCAAAACTTTCAAATAGAATACCCTTGCTAATATAGGCAATCCATAATATTATACTTTCTATAAAGTATCAATGCAACAATAATACTCAAATCGTTCATAAGTATTTTTAAATATTTATTGTGCTTGTAAGAATAACTATAAATCTTTTAAGCTATAATAAATGCTTTGAAAATGGAGTTGATAAATGAGTATTGCTATCCGCAATAAAAAAGCATATCATGATTACTTTATATTAGAGCAAATTGAAGCAGGGCTTGTATTAGCAGGGAGTGAAGTCAAATCTTTGCGTAATGGACGAGCAAACCTTAGAGATAGTTTTGTGCGTATTATAAATAATGAAGTCTTTGTATTTGGTATGCATCTTACCTATCATCATACGACAAATCCCTATTTTAAGCCTGATGAAAAGCGTCCAAGAAAATTACTTTTACATAAAAAACAAATTGATAAACTCTTTGGGCAAGTTAGCCAAAAAGGATTAGCGATTGTGCCTTTGCAAGTTCATTTCAACAAAAAGGGATATGCAAAATTACTTATCGCACTTGCAAAAGGAAAAAAAGAGTATGACAAACGAGAAACTATCAAACGAAAAGAGCTTGATAGGGAAGCCAGAGCAAATATGAAAAATCATACATATTAATATAAGGGTTGTTATGGAAAAAGTTGCAGATTATGCACTTTATGTGGATTATGGAATCTTTGGTTTTTTAGTATTTTTAAGCTTGCTTGTTATCGCCATTGGGATTGAGCGGCTTTGGTTTTATTCAATCATTCGGCTTGATGATTATTGCGATAAAAGAGAATTAGAGCTTGACTTGCACAAACGACTTACTCTTGTTGCAACGATTGGTTCAAACGCCCCTTATATAGGATTGCTTGGCACCGTAATTGGGATTATGCTAACTTTTGTTAGCATTGGAGCAAATAGTATGCTAGATACAAAAGGTATTATGGTGGGACTTGCAATGGCTCTACGTGCTACCGCATTAGGACTCGTTGTTGCAATACCTAGCATTGTATTCTATAACCTCCTAGTGCGAAAAGCAGAAGTAATTTTAACAAATTGGGATATTTTCACAAATCCAAGCACAAATACAAAAAATAATCCAAGACTTGATTATAGGGAAGACTTGACAAGCAATCAGTTAAGAGAAGACAAAAGACCAAAACCATACAGCTATACAACAGATTCTAACCTTAAGGATCGCATACACAAAGCAAAGCGAATAGAAATAAAAAACAATATGGAAACATATAAGGATTCGACACAAACCACTAACATAATGGATAGTAACCAAAAGGAATGACATGAAAAAAATCGATTCGCTTAATCTCGTCCCATTTATTGATATTATGCTTGTGTTACTTGTAATTGTTTTAATGTCAGCTTCCTTTAGCGTTTCTTCTCAATTGCCTATTCAAATACCACAAATTGATGAGGGTGCACAAAGCAATATGGAATCTAAACGCATTCATATTGCACTCGATAAAGAGGGTAAAATCTATATAAATACCCAACAAGTCGATAAGGCATCAATGTATGGCTATTTGCGTGGTCTAGACACTCAAACCAATGTGATAATCAAAGCAGATAAAGACGCAAATGTGCAGCAGTTTGTAGAAATCATGGCAGCATTACAATATTTTGGTTTAACAAATGTCTTTACAGAAGTAGAGCAGACTAACCCTTAAAAGCTTTAATAAAGGCAAATCTATGAAGCAGTATCTCTATATTATTCAAGCAAGTAAAGAGCCAAGCAAATGCAAGATTGGAATCACAAATGATTTAGAGCGGAGGCCGAAAGAATATAATAGTATTACAGGCAATTCACTAGATAACACATATAGCTATCTTTTTACTTGTGAAGTGAGCGATATGCGTCAAATCGAGCAAGATATAAAAAATCAATTTCCGCATTTGCGTGAGTATCGCAGCCGAGAAATTTACTTTTTTAATCAAAGTTTGTTTGATATGTATGTAGATTTTATTCAATCACACCCTTGTTTTCTTACAAAGTCAAACACTAAAGAATCTAAAAAGCAAACAATTATAAAGCCCTCTAATACGCCCACCATGAAAGATAGGGGAGTTACAAGAAAGTTGCTATTAGAACAGGCTAAAAGGGTAAAAGATGATGAGTTTTATACACGCATGGAAGATGTAGAGAGAGAACTCTCAATGTATCCTACTAGAATCTGGAAAGATAAAGTTGTATTTTGTAATTGTGATGATGCGATAGGCAGTAATAGAGATTATACAGATTCTTCAGCCTTTTCACTTTATTTTATAAAACATTTTTTTAGACTAAAGCTTAAAAAGCTTATATGCACTCATTATGGAAGCAGGGCAGATTTATTTAACGCAGGGACACAGGGCTATATTTTCACAAAAGATGGTGCAAGCGAGATGAAAGAAACCCCAAAGGGCTATAATGGCGGCTTTGAGGAGAGAGAATCGCTTAGGATTCTAAACGAGGAAGCCGACATTGTCTGCACCAATCCGCCATTTTCAAGGGCAATAGAGTATTGGGATATTTTGATAAAAAGCAAGAAAAAGTTTATTATTATCTCAAATATTACAAATTGTGTAACAACTGCCTTTATCCATTATTTTGCGGATAAAAAAGCATGGGCGGGATATACCCGTGTAGATTGGTATCTCAATCCTAAAAGAGTCCCAGTCCAAGCCGCAGGGCATTTTTTTACAAATTTTCCTATCAAAAATCGCCCCAATATTTCACGATTAAAAATAATGCCCTTAGATGAGATTCCAGATGTGTATAAAAGATTTGATGATGATGGGATTTTATCGGTGGATAATAATTATATCCCCAGCGATTATGATGAGCCTTTTGCGGTTTCTGCTAGGCAGATTCTTAATGGCGTGCTAGAGTGTGGTTTTAAAGTAGCTAGAAAAACAAAATATATGCCACATATTGATGGGCAAGAAAAATTCGCAAGAGTGTTGATACAAAAGATACAAGACCAAGATGATAAGTAAAGGGCAATTATGCAAAACATTAAAAATCATGAAGAATATTTAGAATCTATTAAAACGCTAAACCTTTATGCAAAGCATTATTACGAGCTAGATGACCCTATTGCTAGTGATTTTGAATATGATATGCTATATAAGGCAGTGAAACTTTATGAAGAAAATAATATGGATAAAATCGCAAAAGATTCCCCAACGCAAAGAATAGGCGATAAGATTCTAAAAGATTTTCGTAAAAATAAGCATAAAAAGCGTATGTGGAGTTTAGAAGATATTTTTAACCCAAGCGATTTAGATGAGTGGCTTACAAAGCTATCAAATGCGATAGCTAGACTTAAAAAGACTACACCAAATCCAACGCTTTTTGATACAGAAACACAAATAGATTCTATAAACAATCTAGCCTTTTGTATCTCACCAAAATATGATGGCATGAGTCTTAATCTCTTATATGAAAATGGAATCTTGCAAAGTGCAACTACAAGGGGCGATGGCGAGATAGGCGAAGTCGTTACACAAAATGCAAAGACCCTGCATTCTCTCCCGCATACAATCCCCTTTAAAGGCAGCATAGAGATAAGGGGCGAAGTCGTGCTATCTAAAGAGAATTTTGCGAAACTAAACAAAGAGCAAGAAAGGAATAATAAAGCCCTTTTTGCAAATCCACGCAATGCTGCCGCAGGGAGTATGCGTCAATTAGATTCTAATCTCACAAGAGAGAGAAATCTAAGCTTTGTAGCATGGGGTATAGGCAGTGTTGATATGAGAGAGTTAGAGAAATATGCTAAAAGATCTAATTTGGGCTTTTATGATATGCTTATGCTATTACCAGAGTTTGGCTTTAGCCCCTTTAGATACTTAGAAAGAGTGAATGCAGAATCTATTGAGCGTGAGTATCAAAAGATTCTAAACGATAGGGATAACTATCCTTTTATGCTTGATGGCTTTGTGATTGTGCTAGATGATTTAGCCTTGCAGGATAAATTAGGCTTTACACAGAAAGCCCCAAGGTTTGCTTGTGCGTATAAATTCCCCGCAACAGAAGTGGTAATAAATATAGAATCTATTACACCACAAGTTGGCAGGACTGGTATCATTACACCCGTTGCAAACTTTAAGCCCACACTGCTAGATGGTGCATTTATCAGCCGAGCGACACTGCATAACTATAAAGAGATAGACCAAAAAGACATACGCATACATGATTATTGTCTGCTTGTTAGAAGTGGCGATGTGATTCCAAAGATTACAAAAGTGTTACATGAGAGAAGAAAGGGTGATGAGATAAAGATAGAAAAGCCTACGCATTGTCCAATATGCAGCCATGAGTTAAGCTATGAAGATATTTATATCTACTGCACAAATCCAAATTGCGATGCGATAATCAAGGCAAAATTAATACATTTTGCTTCAAAAAAATGTATGGATATTGATGGGCTAGGCAGTAGCATTATAGAGCTTTTAGTCGATAATGGCGTGATTAAAGAGTGTAAAGATATTTATAGCTTAAAGGAAGAAGATTTTTTAAAGTTTGAAGGATTCAAAGAAAAAAAGGCACAAAATCTTATTAATGCGATTAAGGATAGCATAGAAAATAGGGAATTTTGGCGATTTATCCACGCACTTGGGATCTTACACATAGGCGAAGTAGCTAGTAAAAAATTAGCCAACTATGGTTATGAAATATTTGATTATAATATAGAGCAGTTGCAAGAGATTGATGGGTTTGGTAAAGATATGGCACAAAGCTTTTATGACTTTTGTATCCATAATAAAGATTTTATTAGTGAAATGCAAGGGATATTAAAGCCGCAATTACAAGCACAAACTACACAGATAAACACAGATTCTATTTTCTATCAAAAAACTTGCGTTATTACTGGCACTTTTAGCTTAAGCAGAGATTCTATAAAAGCAAAGCTAGAAGCACTTGGGGCAAAAGTCTCAAGCAGTATTAGCACTAAAACAGACTTTCTAATCGCAGGTGAAAAAGCTGGATCAAAACTCACCAAGGCACAAGAGCTAGGCATTAAGATTATAGAATCTAGCGAACTCATGCAGGTTTTAGAAATGTAGGGATTGTTTGGTGTGTTGAGTGTAAAGGAATGGGTTAAATCTCTTTACTAGTGAATCTTATAAATGCTGATTTTTGGAATCTAGCAACCGCCACACCAAAGCATTAGCCACAATATCCTATTGAGAGCAAAGATAGATTTGAATATCTGCTTAGAATCTAATTTAAGATTCTAAGCAAGTCTTTATTCTTAGAACCATAAATATGTGAAAATGAAATTGTGTTTTTATGAGTATATTTATATAATCTAAGTTTGTGAGATTCCCAAGAAAAACATATAAAAGGCTTACGAGCTGGGCTTAAATTAAGCTTTGATGTTTTAATATATAGAATCTAAACTTCTCCACAGCACACTTCAAACATTTAAGAATCTAGCTCAACGCCTTTAATCCCACGCTAGAAGCGATAATCACACATACGCAAAAAAGCTTCAAAAATGACTTATCCTCTTTAAAAAACACGATCCCCACAAGCACCCCACCAGCCGCACCAATGCCCGTCCAAATCGCATACGCCACGCCCATAGAAATCTCTCGCATAGCAATAGATAGGCAGGTAAAGTTCCCTGCAAAAATCAGCGCAAGACACAAAATATAGATTTTATTTTTGGTATCAATGAGCTTTTTCATCGTCCATACACCAGCGATTTCAAACACCCCAGCAATAAAAAGTAAAATCCAATGTAGCATTATTTATCCTTTGTAGAATCTGTATTGGAAGTCCTAGATTCAGCTTTTTTTGAAGCCATTGTAGAATCTTGCTTAATATTGTGTTGAAAATCCTGCGTATCGCTAGATTCTATAAACAAAGATTCTAGCTCTTGTGGCAAATGATCGTGTATGTCTTGTGCGGTTTTACTCTCTTTGACGCTACATTTTAGCCCCAACACTCCAAGCATAAGCGTTGAAATAAGAGCGATTTTTATGAGTGATGCCTCCTCGCCAAACAGCACAATTTCAGCGATCACCACACCACCCGTGCCAATGCCAACAAACACGCTATACACAATGCTAACCTCTAGCCTTTTCATCGCTAGAACCGCACAAGTGAAAGAAAAGGCAATGCCAACACCAGTCAAAGCTTTTAGGGGTAGTGTGTCGGCATACTTTAGCCCACTCACCCACGCCACTTCACAAATCCCGCCAATTAGGATTAAAAGCCACGCTAGATTTTTACTTATGATGATTTTTTGAATCATTTTTGCACCTTTTTTATATTTTAGAATCTTTTTGCCCTACAAACACACATAGCGACTGAATGAGATGTTTCATCTCAACATTTTTTTCTTCCCAAGTTTTACCCATTACGCTTTGTAGTAACCAAAAGCCATCAATCCCGAGTGATAAAAACTCACTTAAATCACGCATTTTTCCCTTTTTTGCCTTGCTTATTTGTGTGCTTTCAATGCTTTGTAAGATAAGGTAGTGCGTGTGTTCTTTGAGATTTTGTATATAACGCATAAAAAGTGTATTTTGCGATGTGATGGCATACAAAAACATATCTTCATAAAACTTGCAAAGCTGCCTATTATACGCATTATCCACACAATACACTTCAAAAATTTTACACATTTTAGATTCTAGAGATTTTAGAGTATAGAGTTCTCTTTCTGTTTTGTAGCGGTAGTTTTGATTATCCCTACAGAGAGCTTCATACACGAGCGTATCCTTATCGTTGAAAAAGTGGTAAAACGAGCCTTTGGAAATATGATGAACCTGCAAAAACTCATTGAGTGAAAAGCACAAAATACCCTTTTGATACAACATAGGAATGGCAACTTGCAAAATATCATCTTTTGTCATCATTTGTGTTTTTCCGTTGTATTTTAGAATACTTTTATCTTGCTTTTCTAACAATCAAAATCCCAACCCATAAAGAATCCTGTGTTAAATAATCTGTTATTCTCACAAACTTTCATAAAATTTAATAAGATCTTATCGGTGCTTTTGTGTTTTTTAAATGCTTGTGCATTGCTTGGGTATAAATTAATTATGCTTAATAATTTATGTCAAAAATTCTAACATAGTTTCCTTAATAAATAAAAATAAACCTATGGTCTAATTTATGAAAGATTTAAAATCTTTTTTATTTGTTTTAGTCGAATAATAATTATGACATACTGCTAAGCAACGAAAGGTCTCATGAGTTTTCTTTGTGTAATAGATTAAGGAAATACAGAAGAACTTCATAACAACATATCTGCTCTGCTATTTATCACACAGCTATTTCTAGCATTTTAGATTCTCTATGATAGAGATAGATAAATTAAAGAATTGGTTCGAATCCATCATGCAATCTCGAAACAATTTCAACCAGCAAATAAGCCATACCAAATGTGTAAAACACAATAATATATTAATTAATCCCATGTTCTTCTGCACATATTCTCTCAAACTCTTGGTAGTATTTCCACGAGGCAATAATATCTGGTCTATGTGCTTTTATATGAATGAGTTCCTTATCAAGCATAGCTTTAAACTCTCTGCACAATTCTCTATCGCCCTTAAATATCTCCAACACATCATTTTCATGCTTGTTGTTTCTTTGTATATAATCTATACGCTTTTTTTAGTTCATCTAGGAATCTCACCATATACGCCTTCACTTTACCTAGTGTTTCTTTGTCATCTTGCAAGGCTTTCAAATCATCTTCACTCATACCGAAAGCAACTTGGTCTAGCAAAGGGTGGGGTGTGTCAAATATTGTATTATTTGCACTCAAAAAATCACTATTTTTCTCATATAAAGATGTGATATGTAATGTGATTTTTTGTGTATGATTTATAGGAATAATGCACGCTAAAGGCAGGATATACGATGTTTTATCAAATCGTATTGCACGATAGAATTCTCTGTCTTTTTCGTTAGGTAGTGTAAAGTTAAATTTTTTAGCAAGTTTTGTCATAGTGTCAAATGCCCTTTCTGGCATAATTTCTTGCATATCGATGTAGGTTATATTTTGACATAAAGCTAACTTAGATACAACAGAGCTATAATCAAACGACCATGTAGAAAAGAAAAACGACAACAAGCCATTTGTAACGAAAGGGCTATTAGAAGTAAATTTATAATGCTCATTATGATATCCTTTTCTATTAACAACATCATAGGGGTCTTCTTGCATAGTAAAGCTATGATCTAAGTTGTGTATATGTTTAACATACCAACCATGATTTACAAGCGTTTTTAGTCGCGATATAGGATCTCTTGCAAGTAAAATAATAGTATCTTGTGGTTTCAAACAATACAGCTTTTTATTGTCTTGCATGGCTTCGTATGTGTGGAAATGTTGTATATCAAAATAAGTGTTTTTATGTATAGCGCTTTTACTTTTTAAGAAATCAATATATTCACATGGATATACATTACATCGCTCAAAAAATCTTTGCAACGCAAAACTACCTGATAAACTATAACGCACAAACACAAACTTATATGGCACTGCGGGTGGCAAACGCAATTCTAATGCTATCTTAGAATCTATTGTAGAATAGTCTATGCTTTCTGGTTGTAATAAAGGTGGATAAAATTGATAACTATCTTTATATGTTGGAGTAGATGAAGCATTTGATTCTAAACCGCTAGATTCTTCATTGCATTGAGTTTGACACAATGGGGGGGGGGGGGTAAATGTATTTATTTTAGAATCTTTTTGTATAGAAAATGAAGTTGCACCTATTGTATTTTTGCTAATATTTTCTAGATTCTCAACATCGCCATATTGGTTTTTAAATATATCAGATTCTAACCAAGCAATATGTTTTTTAAGATTTTTTATAAAAAATGATGGACTAATAGCAATGATATTTCTATAATTTTCTTCAAAATGTTGATAAGCTAACTTGAAAGTTTTAAACTGACTTTTATCTAAAACTATTTTGGGATAGAATTGCAACAACACAAAAATAGATCGTCTATTGAGTGATTTTATGCTTTTATGCAGACAATGCGACATGAAGGGCTTTATCCCATACTCTTTCAATATTCTCACACTTTTAGAATCTTTAAATCCCATATAATTCCTTAATACAAAGTACAATCTCTCTTTCAGAGTGAAGATTAATCCAACAAAATGTGGCAATATACCCATTCCATTATGATAAATTCTTTAACAGCATTAAAAAGATTTCATGTAGTTTTTGAAACTAACATAAAAGACGAAAATAAAGCCTATTATCCTCTCAAACTCTCTAATCTCTCTTTCTTTGTGCCAATCTCTGTGATTTGTATAGCAAAGTTACCATCTACAACAACGACTTCGCCTTTTCCTATGATTTTATCATTCACTAAGATTTCTAGTGGATCACTTGCAAGTTGATTAAGCTCCACAACGCTACCAATATCCATTGAAATAACATCTTTTAAAAGCATTCTTTTCTGCCCAATACGCACCTTTACACTCAGTCCAATATCTAGCAACATGCCGATATTTCGCATTTCTTTATCACTCAAACTCACATCTTTACTTCCACTAGCTGTGCTAGCTGGTGCTTTTAAATCTTTTGGGACATGTGTTAAAAGATCATTTTTTGTAAGCATGATAAGTTCTGATTTTACAGAATCTATACCTACATCAAAGCGACTTGCGGTATCAAAATCACTCAAACTCCCCTCACTCTCAACATTACTCACATCGGCGATAGCAAAAGAGAAATGTGGCAGCTTCTCATGTCCGCCAAGTGCAGTAGCAAGAGCACCTGTGATAGATTGAAAGACTTCTTTTAAGCCATCTTTATCATCATCATCCATCATATCTTTGCCGGTATCGCCCTCTCCACCCATCATTAAATCAGGCAGGGCAGTGGCAAGATTCTCTGGCATGATAAAGCAAAGTGTGCTAACTTGTGAAGCCCCAAGCGATACATTTACCACAACTTTTCCAAATGGCGTGCCAAGCAAACTATCGCTTACTTCTGTATCTCCAGTGTGTGTAACGACTGCAGTTCTACCCATCATGCCATCGATAGTGGCTACCATTTCTTGTATAAAGAGTTCAATAAAATCATTCATTGCCAAATCCTTCATCTTGTAGGTCTGTTACCTTGCTCTTTCTTTGTGCTTCAAGCATTTCAATCATTTCTTTGACTTGATCTTTTTCTGTTTTAATCTCATCTAGAATCTGTATTGTCTTTCTAAATCTTTGTAAGCCGATTTTCGCACGATATTTATCCCTGCCATCAATGCTAACATGCACGGTATCATCGGCTACTCTATCAAGCATGATTACATCGCCAACCTTTAGCTCCAAAATCTCTTTAAAGCTTAGCTGCGTCCCACCAAGCATAGCGGCAATATGCACATCTGCACCACCGATTAAGGCTTGCAATTCTCTATTCCTTGACTTTTTACCGCTTGTCTCACTCATCATTAAATCGCGACTTGCTAAACGGCTAAGGATTGTCTCAAGTGAGATAACAGGATAGCAAATATTCATCATACCGCTACTATGCCCGATTACAATCTCCATAACAACCATAACGACAACTTCATTTTGTGCCACGATTTGCACGACATTTGGACTTGATTCCTTCGCATCAATGCTAGGGAAAATCTCTGCGACTGCTGCCCATGATTCCTTTAAATTTTGCATGATTTGCCGTAAAATTGTATCAAGCAAGTTTAGCTCAATATTTGAAAACTCCCTTGTGTCATCATATTGATCGCCACGACCGCCTAAAAGTCTATCAATCATAGGGAAAGCAATGCTAGGGTTAATCTCTAAAACTCCCGCACCATCCATAGGCTTCATAGAAAACACATTGAAGCTTGTAGGTGTAGGCAAACTCATCAAAAACTCACCATAAGTCATTTGATCCACACTATGTAACTGAATCTCAACAATAGATCTCATAATCGCTGAAATCTGATTAGAAAGATTCCTTGCCATTTTATCATGGATAGATCTAAAACTTCTTAGCTGCTCCCTACTCACACGATTAGGTCGTCTAAAGTCATAAACTACAATCTGCTTTTCAGTAACTATCTCTGACTGCTCTGCCTCATCAACTGCACCTTCTTCATCGACAACATTTAAAAGGGAGTCAATTTCTTCTTGACTTAGAATCTTAGCCATTTGCTTCTCCTATCTCTCTGCGGATTTTTTTAATCACTTCCTTTGATATTTGTGAAATCCTAGATTCTGTAATATCTAAAACCTCACTAATCTCACTCAAACTCAACTCTTCTAAGTAATAAAGCTGGATAATAAGCTGCTCTCTCTCTGTAAGCTTTGCTAAGACTTTTTGGATAATCTCCATTAATTCCTTTTGCTCACAATACTGCAAAATATCGCCATCTTCTAGTGCGTTAAACTGCTCATCAAGCGGGACAACCGCATAAATATCGCTTGCAAGTCTTGCTTGATGGATTTTTTCAATATCTTCATTTAGCACCTTTGCAAGATATTCATTGCTAGGCTCTTCCTCAAACTCGTTAAAATAGCGTGAAACTTCTGCCTCAATCGCTTTAATAAGCTTCCTTGAAGACCTTGAGACAATATCAAGTGTCCGCAAATAATCAAGCATTGCACCATTAACGCGTGTCTTTGCGTAACCCCAAAAGGAATCATTCTTATTAGAATCATATCGTCTAGCAAGTTTGATAAGCTCTTCAGTCCCAATAGAAACTAAATCATTCATATCAACAGAGCTTGGCAATCTCTCTTTCAAGCGAAACGCCATAGCTTTAACTGCAGGCAAGTATTGCAAAGCAAGCTCATCTTGCGTATTTTTTAAATACTGATTATACGCATCTTGACCTCTTGCTGCCGCACTGAAAGCTTGTTGCATACCTTATCCTTTTTATTATCTTAGCTTTAACTCTCTGAACCTTGCAACCCTTTAATAAAGTTGCGAATGTTTTGTGCCTCTTGCTCTTTCTTATCAAACTCTTTGCGGTAATGCTCAAGACTTTCTTCTAAACGCTCTTTATGAAGTTTTGTGCCATGAGAATCCATAAACAAATAATACGCCGATATACACACCGTTGTAATAAGGTAAATCCCCATTGTAGCAAGTATCGTCCAAAGCACCATAAGCTCTGGTTCATCAAACTTTGCGATACCAAACATTAATCCAAGAAAAAACCCTACTACGATAGCAAAACTCAAATAATTCTCTTGCTTCAACATACTCAATCCTTTGAATCTCTGTCGTCTTTAGGCAACTAGACATAAATGAAGCTACCCACAACACACCTGATTTAAAGCATAATTTGTTCCATAAATTGCGTATTATATCTTAAAAATGAAGATTCCTAGCTTATTTAAGATAGCCAAAAAGTTAGCATTTTGTTGTTTTTTTATATCTTATTGTCGATTCACATGTTATTTATTTTTACAAGGTTGTAAGCAAACATTTAACATATAGGTTTCTATCTTGTATCCTAAAATAGCACACTCCATTCGAGTTTAGACTGAAATCTAGTTTTTGATTATACGATTAGGCTTCTCGCATCACTTCTTTATGTATGTATAAAACCTAAAAACAAGGCTGACTTATTATCACGAAAAATTAAAGTGCTAATTTATACTTAATGATTCTATGGCATATAAAGTAAAACAAGCAAAGCAATAAAATATTATAAAGATAGAGTAATAATAAAATTGTATTCTCTTCTATGTTATCTGGCATTAAATTAGATAATATTCCAAAAAGTATGAGTAATAGCACTTTGATTCCAAAATAAGTCAAAATACCAATAAATAAAGTGTAAGTCTTCTTACGATGGACTAAGGCTACCACCATAAATATAAACACAATCTCTTGTAAAACAGAAAGTATAAAAAGTGGAATAAGTCTCCATATAAAATCTAGCGTCTTTTTAAAAAATACTAAAAGCTCTTGTATCGATGATATGCCACTTGTGCCTGCATAAAGGGCAAATATGAAAGCCGCAAAAATCACTAAAAACCATAAGAAATAAATGAGAATCTTTGCGCCAATAATGCTCTCAATACTCACAGGCAAAGCATGTGTTAAATAGGCGTGTTTCCCAAAGACACCTTGATAAAAGCTTATAGCCGCACTTAGCACATAGGTGATGCTGCATATAAAAAACGCAAAATATTGAATCCCTATTAAAATGAAAAATGTAGCAGAATGCGGATCATTATTGATAAATATAAGCAGATTTATCGCCATGATAATACACACGATAATAAGCAAGATTCTAGACATGAGAAACTCATGCTTACATATTTTTAGGGCGTGTGAGATATGCGTTTTTAATGGGGTTTTTGCTATTTGCATGATATTCCTTACTCTTTAGATTCTGTATTTTCAAGTTGTTTTAAAGGCTTTATAGTGCTATCACTCGCATAATATCTAAAGCTATCTGCAAGGCTATTAAAATCTATTAATAACTCCTCCTTACTACCATAAGCCATAGCCTTTTTATTCAAAAACAAGGCTTTAGTGAGAATGGCTTCTACACTAGAGATTAAATGCGTAGCAATGATAGTCGCTCCACTCTTACAATATGTAGCAATCAGCTTAAAAATCTCATCACGGCTAATCACATCAGCCCCAGCTAAAGGCTCATCAAAAAGATAGAGTTTTGCCTCCCTTGCAAGCATGAGTGATAGGGCTAACTTTTCTGCTTGTCCCTTTGACATTGTGCTAATTTTTTGTGTCGGCACTACATCTAATAGTCGAAAAATCTCTAAAGCCTTCTTATCATCAAAATCACTGAAAAAATCCTTGAAAAATGCAATGCTTTGCAAGCCATTCATGTGTGAGTATAAAAAATCTCTATCAGGCAAATAGGCAATATGCTGCTTAAAAAAGATGAGATTCTTTTTATCCCTTAGATTATGCCCTAAAAATTCAATATCGCCAGTAAAATCTGTAAGCATTGAAGTAATGATTTTAATCATTGTGGTTTTACCACCGCCATTTCGCCCTAAAAGCCCGAAAATATCGCCACTATTTAGTGTAAAGCTGATATTATCAAGAGCTATTATTCCATCATAATGTTTGCTGACATTGTGTAGTTTTAGTATCGTTTCCAAAAAGTAGTCCTTAGATAAAAAGTAGAGATTATAACAAAACATTGTGTATTGTTGAGTATCTGATGACATTGTAAAATTGACTGCTTTATAAGCTAAATTAAAATTATAAGGTTATAAATGAGAGAGATTATAAAAAGTTTTATTGTGGGGTCAGCGAGTAACCCAATCTTTGTGCAATAAGGGAGTATGCCAACTAGCTTTAAAAATCTAAGATCAATTTAAATAAATCAAGCTTAGATTCAAGGGGTTAATAGGCTCAAAAAATTTTATTTCTCATCGACAACTTCGGCATCAATTACATCATCATCTTTTTTCTTTGTGCTGTTTTGTTGCTGACCTTGCGGGTTTGCTCCAGCATTTGTGCCTTGAACCGCTGCGAGTTTTGCAAAGACTTCGTTTAACTCTTTGATTTTAGATTCTATATCTGCTTTACTTGCTGCTTCATTTTTTAGAATCTCTTTGAGTGAGTCTTTCACGCTTTCAGCTTGGGCTAATACGCTTTCATCAACCTTGCCTTTATTCTCATCTTTACGCATTTCTTCAAGGCTTTTTTCCACTTGATAGACGAGATTGTCGCCTTGATTTCTTGCTTCTATCGTTTCTTTGCGTTTAGAATCTTCTTCTTTATGCAATTCTGCATCTTTTACCATTTTTTCGATTTCTTCATCAGATAGACCGCTTGAGCCTGTGATTTTAATCTCTTGTGACTTACCTGTGTTTTTATCTTTTGCTGAAACGGTTAAGATACCATTTGCGTCAATATCAAGTGTTACTTCAATTTGTGGCACACCTCTTGGGGCTGGGGCAATGCCTTGTAAATCAAAGTTTCCAAGCTTTTTATTATCCCTTGCAAGTTCTCTCTCACCTTGAAAAATCTGTATAGAAACTGCTGGTTGATTATCTTCAGCAGTAGAGAAAGTTTGTGATTTTTTCGCTGGGATTGTTGTGCCTTTCTCAATGATTTTTGACATTACGCCACCTAGAGTTTCGATACCAAGACTTAAAGGCGTTACATCAAGTAAAAGCACATCTTTTACATCACCTTTTAACACGCCACCTTGAATAGCCGCACCAACCGCTACAACCTCATCTGGATTCACAGATTTATTCAACTCTTTACCGATAAATCTTTTTACCTCTTCTTGCACTTTTGGGATTCTTGTAGAGCCACCCACCATAACGACTTCGCTAATCTCGCTTTTATCAAGTCCTGCATCTTTGATAACAGAATCTATCTTTTTAATCGTATCATCAATAAGACTGCTAATAAGTGTCTCAAATTTCGCTCTTGTAAGCTTTTTAACTAAATGCTTTGGACCACTTGCATCTGCGGTAATAAAGGGGAGATTTATCTCTGTTTCAGTCGCACTGCTTAGCTCTTTTTTCGCATTTTCTGCAGAATCTTTAAGCCTTTGTAATGCCATAACATCGCTTTTTAAATCAATGCCTTCATCATTTTTAAACTCTTCGCTTACCCAATCAATGATTTTATTATCAAAATCATCGCCACCTAAAAACGCATCACCGCCTGTCGCTAAAACTTCTACGACATTATCGCCAGTTTCAAGCACGGTAACATCAAATGTCCCACCGCCTAGGTCATATACCATGATTTTTTCAGAATCTTTTTTATCCAAACCATAGGCAAGGGCAGCAGAAGTTGGCTCGTTAATGATTCTTAATACATTTAGCCCTGCGATTGTCCCTGCTTCTTTTGTCGCTTTTCTTTGTGCGTCATTGAAATATGCTGGCACGGTGATCACTGCTTCTGTAACGCTCTCGCCCAAGTAGCTTTCTGCATCTTCTTTGATTTTCATTAGAATCTTTGCAGAAATTTCTTGTGGTGTATAGATTTTATCAGCGATCTCTACCGCACAAGCCCCATTTCTATCAATGATTTTATAGGGCAGTCTTTTTTCTGCTTCTTTTGCCTTATCTTCATCAAACATAAGCCCCATAATTCTTTTAATAGAATAAATGGTTTTTTGCGGGTTTGTGATGGCTTGTCTTTTTGCTGGTTCGCCAACTAGAATCTCGCCTTTATCTGTAAATGCAACGATTGAAGGAGTTGTATTTTTTCCTTCTTTGTTTGCAATGATTTTGCCTTCATTTCCTTCAAACACTGCCATTGCAGAATTTGTTGTGCCTAAATCAATTCCTATAACTTTACTCATATTTTATCCTTTCAACAATTAAATTAAAATTATCAAACTTAGATTCTAAAAATCTAAGCGTTTTTAAACCTTATTAAGATTCTATATTTTAGAATCTTAATATCCTTCATCTTCATAAATTTGCTGTGTTACTACGCCATATTTTGCCGTGAATTTTATGGTTTCCTTTGTATTTTCTTCTGGCATATTAGGGCATTCTCTGCTTGCTATTGCTTGACATGTAATAATGCCATTTGCTTTATCAACAGATAATGTTTTCGCATTGGTATAGCTATACACACAATCACCGGATTGAGACATTTCCTGCATAGAAACAGCAGCTTCCTTACATGTCGGCGTTTTAACATTATTTGCTAAAACAACACCAAGAGAGATAAAAGCACCAAACAGGCATTTTCCTATCAAGTTTTTACTCATATCCTATCCTTTCAACAAAATTAATTTTTTACAATGCTTACCATCGCTGGTCGCAATGTGCGTTCTTTATACTTATAGCCTTTTTGCAATACTTGCTTTATTGCACCATCTTCTTTTTCATCATCTTTTACTTGCATGATAGCTTCATGTAGGTTTGGGTCAAAGCCATCTTCTGTATTGATAGCCTCTACTCCATGCTTACCCAAGACTTTGCTAAAATTACCAAGCACAAGATTTAGTCCCTCTGCAATCTTATCGCCGCTAGGCAATGCGTTTGCAGATTCCAAAGCTTTTTCAAGCGTGTCAATTATAGGCAACAAGTCCTTTAAGATATTTTGGTTTGCATACTCGAGAGCTTGTGCCTTTTCCTTTTCAAGTCGCTTTTTTACATTCTCAAAATCTGCGTGTGTGCGTAAATATTGATCTTGTAAATCTTTTATCTTTTGTTCTAATAAACTCTCATCTTGCTCAAACTTTGCGATTTCTTCAGAATCTTGTGTAGATTCTAAAGTGTCTGCTTCATCATCTGCTTGAGTAGATTCTAAGTCATTAGATACTTCTTCATTTTTATCCATGTATGCTCCTTTCTCTTTTTAAAGATTCTAAGCTACTTTCATTATGAAAAATAACTTAAAGAATCTTTATGCAAAATTACTAAATCCTAATTCTGCATAAAAACTCTTATAATCACATAGCAAATCGCCGATACACATCATTCTAGCTTGATATGTGCTTTGTGTCTTTGCATTCATATACAACACATCATGTATAATGGCTAAATGCCCATTTGATACAATGTTATCAAAGTAGATTCCATTACCACATGATAAAAGCGTCCTGCCTTGTATCGCATTAAGATATTGTGCAGCATTGCTTTGTGCGATAGTGCTTATATACTCACTTCCACACTGAAAGCAATGCTCTTCAGAATCTACCTGCAATAACGCCATAAGCTTCCGCTTTAACTCACCTGCACCAACTTCATTTGCAACCTTTAAAATATCATGTATATCTGCTAACATAAAAGATTCTAAAAAACGACTTAGTGCTTCAGAATATTGTATCAATGTCTCGCCACGACTAAATTGTAAGATAAGATAGCCATGCGTATTGATTACAGATTCTAAGCGATTATCATTTTTTGGAATCACAATGCAGTAGATTCCATAATGTGAGCTTAGGCTTTGCAACTTTGCTGCAGTTATCACTACATCACTTTGACATACATATTGCAATACATTTTTCCAATACGCATATAAAGTAGCATTTGTCGGGATTCTACCGCTACTAATATGTGGCTGGAATAATGCACCTTCTTTTTCCAAGACCTTAAAATAATTGCGAATAGTGGCTGATGAGATAGAGAGATTTTGCTTTGATTTTAAAAACTCTGAACCAATTGGCTCTTTGCTCTTAATATACTCTTCTATAATCCCTATGAGTAATTCTCTCTTCATACTCATACAAAACCTTTATTTGCAAAAATTTGAGTGGTATTATAGCATAAAAAGTAAATATAATTAGCACTTGATATAAAAAATTGCTAAATTTTTAAAAACTTTAGTCAATTAATATAAACTTTATTTATTCATAATACTTAGAAATTTTATATAAGTATGCTAAATAATAGAATCCTATGTAGCCATTTGTGTGTTTTTTTTGAAAACCATAAGCTTCTGCTATAATGTAGTTTTAGATTATTTAAAGGTGTGATATGAGAAAAAATATTATGGTTATAATGTGTGCTTATCTGTTATGTTTTATGTGTGGTCATTTGGCAGTGGCACAAGAGATATATGCCCCAAAGACAAAAGAATATCTTATTCGTTTATTGAAAGACCCAAGCATTCCTTTAAGTGCGATTGATACAAGTAATATTACAGATATGAGCAGACTTTTTGAGAATACGACTCGCAAGGATTTTAGCGGTATAGAATCTTGGAATGTGTCTAATGTGGTGGATATGAGCTATATGTTCTCTCATGCGAAGTTTTTTAATCACAATATTAATGATTGGAATGTTTCTAATGTGGTAAGTATGAGTGGCATGTTTTATGAAGCAAGTAGCTTTAATCAACCGCTAGACAAGTGGAATGTATCTAAAGTGCGTTTTATGTTTGGCGTGTTTTTCAATGCAAAGGCGTTTAATCAGCCGCTAAACTCATGGAATGTCAGCAATGTAGAGGGTATGGGAAGTATGTTTGCTGGGGCAAATAGCTTTAATCAAGCATTAGATAGATGGGATACGCAAAAGGTGCTAACCATGCGTGATATGTTTCATAATGCAAAGTCCTTTAATCAAGATATAAGCATGTGGAATATCAGCAAGGTAAAAAATAAAACAAAAATGCTATATCGCTCTGGTATGCAGCAAATCCCTGTGTGGTATAAAGAAGAATTTCAAAAAGAGCAAGAAATAGATTCTATGAAAAGAGAGGAATATAGATAGTTTTTAGGAATCTATGCTAGATTTTTCGCTGCACTCAAAATGACAACCCAATGGTTTGGAATCTAAGGTTGTGTCATATTTGCAAGTGTGGGCAAGAGCTTTGGTCGTGCGAGTGCGTAAGCACGAAATATCTTTTATAGAATCTAAAATATTGCTATATTGCACCCACCCAAAGGCTTGGAATCTAAAAATGATATTTCACCTTTTTCGTAATGCTCAACATGACAGGATTTTTGAGTGTCGCTAAAGTGTTTTACGCAGATATAGAAAGTAAATAATCCAAATAGGGCTTATAGATATTATATTTTTTGTTATAATCTTACTTTATTGTTTGAGAATCTAGCTTCA
>NZ_JMKW01000022.1 GCF_000686565.1 Helicobacter bilis ATCC 51630 | reverse complement strand
AAACTTACTTAATACTAAAAGGCATGATAAATTAAGTAATAATATAGACAAGTTAGCAAAAAATGATGTGTTTAATGAAATTTCAAGCACTGATAATGATAACTTGGATAATGGCTTTTTTGCTAGTATTGCAGGGGATAAAGAATTAATACAAGTAAATAATGAGATTAAAGCATTAGAAACAGAATTAATACTTAATGATAGTAATGCAGGTAATGATTTATTGTTAAGTAGTGAAACATCACAAGACAAAGCTAACAATAAGGCATTAAATGCTAATGATGTAATAATAGACTTTTAAGGGTTTATTGTGTGCTAGTGTATGCTTAAATGTATTTATATGCTTTTATGTGCTTTTATGTGCTTATGTAATGTGTATGCTAGTATGCAATACTTAAAGATTAACACATGCAAAGGCTTACATATACTTTTATGCTCGGCTCTTAGTATGCAAACAAATCTAACTAAGCAAAACAAATAAAGCAATTAGTTACACATGCTAAGCAAAGCAATATAAAGCTATATATGCAAAGGCTTATAAAGTAATTGCAATGCAATACAAGGCATAAACATAACACACTTGCAAAACAATACAAAACTATAAATCTACACTATTTAACATAAAGCTACACACACAATAACACAAAGCAAAGCATTAAAGCAAGGTAATATAAAACAGTGTTAATATTTTGTGTATCAATTAAGCCTTTATTTTGTGTATTTTGCAACTGTTCGTTAATTTTTAAATCCCGTTCATTAATTATTTTTTCAAGTGTTGAAAATCCCTTATTTAAGGCATTTACCGCTTGTGTTGCTCGTTCATTAATTCTTACATTATTTTCTTTAATATACTTGCTTAATGTGCTTTTTGCAACTTTATATAGTCTTTAATATATAATGAAATAATGAAAAAAATCACAGACACTTTTAAAGCTTTTATTCTTTAAAAGCATTAGAATACGTAATAAGCTATAATAACACATAATATAAATCAAACAAAGGATTTAAAATGGCAAGTGTAGTATTTGAAAAACAATTAGCAAACATTAACAAAGGGTTACAAGCTTTACGCAGTATGAATAAAGAGTTAGGCAAGTTTGAAAAAGGCAGTAACTCTACTAAAATGCTAATAAAAGGTGTTATTAAAAGCCTTAAAGAAGCAGAATCTAGTGTTAAAAGTATGGCATTGGAAGCACACATGCTAAACTTTGATAAAGCACATAAAAGTCTTAATAAATTTAATATTAAGTTACAACACACTAAAAAACATTTAGATACGATATATAGTAAAATGAAAATGGTCTCATTTGTAAGTATGGCAGGAATTGGTAGCATTGCTGCAATGGGGGCTGGGATTGCTAATTTTGGTAAAAGTTATATAAATAATCAACACAAAGCAAAAGCAACTGGTATTAAAAACTTCGGAGGTAGAAGCTTACAAGCCGTGCAAAATATGAGTGAATCAATCACTGGAAATAAAGATGATTTATATAACATAATAGCACATATACAAGACAATAAAACAAGCATAAACACTAGCAAAGATTTAGCACAACTTGGAATAAATCAAAATGAATGGGTCAAAATGGATTGGCAGACACAATTACAAACATTACTAGATAAATCAAAAAATAGTATGTTTGATGATTTATATAATGATATATTCCATGAAGCTATACAGAATTTAAGCGGGGGATTAAATGTAAATCAATTAAGGGCTTTAAGTAGTGAATTACCTAATGTTAGTAAAGCTTTTAATGATGCTTTGCAAGATGTAGCAAGTAGCAAAAATATTAATGAGATTACGCAAATTGGTAAAGAGTTCCAAAAAGCACAACATCAAATGGAGGCCTTTTTTGTAGATTCTGTTAGTGGAGTCAATAAAGGCTTAACTAATGCAATTAAAGGCATTGGTGGCGGTTTCAATGATTTAAGGAATGATACTACATATCAAGGTATGTTAAAAGGGGCTGATTTATGGCTAGGTGCTAATATTGATCAAAATTCCATAAAAGAAACAATTAATAACATACCTGCTTTAATACAACAAGCAAGCGGTATATATAACACGATATCAAGTGGAATTAATAGCATAAGTGGTAGTTTAAAAGAAACTAAAAATAGTATAAATGATTTATTAGCAAAGGTTGGTATAACTGATCAAACAGATAATGCTACTAAACATAGTGAATTACAAGATAAATACAAAGCTATACAAGACAAGATAAACGCTAATGAGAGCTTTTTAAGTGAAAATCAAACAAGGCTTGGAAATGCTATTAAATATAATCCTAATAACAAAGAAGCAATAAATGAATATAACAATAATATTGACAAATACAAAAAAGAATTACAAGAAGCAGAACAAATGCGAATCGAATTTACCCATAAGCATGAATATGACGATAAAACGGGTTGGAGTGTAAAAGAAACTAAGGCTACAAGCAGTAATACTGGCTTATTGGATAATGCTTTAATGATTATGAACACAATAAGGCATTAAATGCTAATAATGCAATAATAGACTTTTAAGGGTTTATTGTGTGCTAGTGTATGCTTAAATGTATTTATATGCTTTTATGTTTGGCTCTTAGTATGCAAACAATGCTAACTAATCAAAGCAATAATATACTTGCAAAGGCTTATAAAGTAATTGCAATGCAATACAAAACATAAACATTAATACACTTACAAACAATCCAAAACTATAAATCTACACTTGCAAACAATGCTTAAGACTTGCAAAGGCTTTTAACAAACTGAGTATAATGTAATCAATATAAATAGATGCGGTTAGTTTCTTATGTTTTGCCAAAAGATTCTAAATTCTCACTCTAATGTTATTTTCTAGTCTTCAAATGTGATAAAACTTTCCTTATCCGCCAAGATATTGTCGTAATTGTCTGCCTATCCTTGGATGTTTAAGCTTTTTAATTGCACTTGATTCTATCTGTCTTACACGCTCTCGTGTAACATTTAGCGCTTTGCCGATTTCTTCTAGTGTCCTATCACTTTCATCTTCAAGTAAGCCAAAACGCATTTTAATCACCGCTTTTTCTCGCTCATTAAGCTGGTCTAATACATTATCAATTTGCTCTCTTAAATCTTCTTTTAGCATAATATCCATGGAACTCATCGTGCTTTTATCTTCTACAAAATCTCCAAATTTACCATCATCATCATTGCCTATCGGTGCTTCAAGGCTTATTGGCTCTTTTGTGATTTTGATTACATTTTTAACTTTATCTACACTTAAGCCAACTTGATTTGCAATAGATTCTACATCAAGTTCTTCGCCTTTTTCTTGTGCGTGTTTTCGCATAAGATTCTTAATCTTATTGATAGTATCAATCATGTGGATTGGAATCCTTATAGTGCGCACTTGATCGGCTATGGCACGACTAATTGCTTGTTTTATCCACCATGTCGCATAGGTTGAAAACTTGTATTGCTTACGATATTCAAACTTATCGACTGCCTTCATAAGCCCGATATTGCCCTCTTGTATCAAATCTAGGAATGGCAAACCCCGATTGGTATAACGCTTAGCGATACTTACAACAAGCCGCAGATTACTTCTACTCATCTTTGTCTTAGCGGTATCTGAAATCCTTTTGCCCCGCTTAATTTGCTCTAGAATCTCTTTTAGTTTTTCTGGCTCAAGATTAAATCCACTCTTACTTGCTTCCCTTGTGCGATAGAGTTTTTGTATCTCTACATAGGTTGCAACCATTGTATTTTCTGGGACTTGCGCTACAATCTCTTCCCTTGTCATATTAGCAATATTTTTTAAAAGCTCTTGATGATTTTGTCGCAATGTATCATTAAAAAGATTTAGTCTATACTCTAATCTTTTTAGCTCTCTATCAAATCCATCATCATTTTTCAAGCTATTTTCCATAGCTTTTGTAAGCTCATTAATAAGCTTACTTGTAGGTCCTAAGCTAAGCAACCTTTGCTTTAATATGTGTTTCTTATGGGCGAGTATAAGCGTATGTAGTAATTCATCATCACCTTTTCTTACAAGCCCTTTGCTTTCATACTCACTATCTTCTTGCAAAATCTTTAGCCAGTCGTTTTTTGCATCATTTAGGGCTTGAAAACTTTCAAGCACTTTTTCAATGCGTGCTTCATCAGCTTTCGTATTTTTTCTTGCTTTTGGTTTATTCTCTTCATCAAACTCTTCTTCAGAGCTATCAAACTCAATATCATCAGAATCATCATCGCTTTGTGGATCATCAAAGCTTTTGAAAAGCTCTTTTACTCGTCTTTCTCGATTAATCAAAGCATCTTTATAATCATAAATAAAATCGATTAAATAAGGCACAGAACATATCGCATCAATGATAATATCTTCACCTTTTTCCATGTCCTTGCTTAGATTTATCTCTTCTTCTTTGCTTAGTAATGGAATCTGCCCCATTTCTCGCAGATACATACGCACAGGACTATCGCTTCTACTCCATTCAAGCAGCTCTCTTTCTCGCTGAAAGTCAAACTCTTCACTTAAAGATTCTTCCATATTTTTTTGCTTTATAAGATCTGCTTGAATCTTATCCTGCTCGTTTAGGTTCTTTGCCATTTCAGATGAGCTAATAAGCTGCTTTTTATGGGTTTTACAAAGTGTTTTTATCTTTTGTAAGATTGCCATTGTGGGTTCTGTATCAATGGTTTGTGCGATCATCTCATAAGAAATACAATCTTCTTTTGTGCTTTTAAATAATTGCTCCAGATTCTCATTGAGTTTATTCTCATTTAATTTGCTCACTGCCATACTCACTCCTTACTAAGCGATTAGAATCAGTCATTATATCGACAGAACAAAAATAAAATATTAATAAAATGCACTTATTTTATGCCATATTGCAAAAAAAGATAGATTCTATTATTGCGCTACAATGGTTTTCACTTCATTATTCACGATATTATAGATTAAAATTCTCTTTGGTTTGCCATTATATGCCTGCAATGCGTTTTGAAAGTCTGCTACATTTTTGATAGGCATATTTTCTACTTGTGAGATAACATCACCCTTTTGGAATCCTAACTCTTGTGCCTTTGAGTTTTGCATTACATTACTCACAAGCGCTCCATTAATATCATTTGGCACACGATAGACTTGCCGCATTTGTCCTGTTAGATTATCAATGCTTAATCCATCAAAGGCACTGCCACCACTTGGTGCTACTTTACTTGGCTGATTTATCGTTGTGCTACTTTGAGGTTGCTCTGCAAGGACTAGCTTTATTTGCTTTGTTTCAAGGCTTGCTTTATCGCCCTTCATATTGTTTCTTAAAAGCGTGAGTGTAATGCTTTGATTTGGTGGTATAGACCCGATTAGATTCCGCAATTCAGCTGCACTTTTGATCGGTTTACCATTTACCGCAGTGATTAAATCCCATACAGCTAATCCCGCTTTTTGTGCGGGTGAATTTGCCTGCATGCCAACGACTAATGCCCCTTGTGCATCGCCATAAGTGCTTGCAATATCAGAATCTAAATCTTTAATGCTTACACCAAGAAAGCCACGCCTAACCTTACCGCTTTTAATGAGTTCGGTAGCTACACTTTTTACCATTTCAGAAGGGATAGCAAAGCCAATGCCATGATTCCCACCAGTGCGTGAGATAATGGCAGTATTCATACCGATAAATGCACCTCTACTATCAATCAAAGCTCCACCAGAATTTCCCGGATTAATACTCGCATCGGTTTGAATGAAGTTTTCATAATTACTAATCCCAAAGCCATTCTTATTTAACGCAGAAATGATACCTTGTGTTACACTCTCACCCACACCAAAGGGATTACCAATCGCAAATACCACATCGCCAACAGCATAGCGACTACTTTCAGCAAAAGGGAGTATCGGTAAATTATTTCTCTCGATTTTTATCACAGCTATATCACTTTGAGAATCTTCGCCAATAAGCTTTGCGGGGTATTTCTTTGTATCACCGGGTAGCGTTACATGAATCCTATCTGCACCTTTAATCACATGGCTATTTGTTACAATATAACCATTACTTGCAATGATAACACCAGAGCCAATACCGCCTTGAAGTCTATCTTGTGGCACCATATCGCCAAAAAACTGCTGAAAAAATGGATCATTAAAAGGGGAATTACCACCGCCAACCTTCCTTTCAGTCGTAATATTTACAACAGCCTTTGTAGCATTTTTAATCGCTTCGTGGTAAGAGAAGACAACATTTGCGTTGCTAGAAGGTGTAGATCGAGTGAAAGAGGGGGCAACCGCTACATCAAGCCCATGACTTAAACAAAGACTTAGTGGCATTATCGCAAGCATTTTTACCAATGTATAACGACTTGTTTTTTTCATATTTCTAAACTCCTTAAGATAATATCTTAAATAAACATGCAAAGATTCTAATATGTTTTCATAAAAATTTTTTAAACAACAAAATAAACGACATAAATATCGCATTTTCTTATACATTTTAAATGCCTTGCCAACTCTTAGAATCTTAAATACATCACGACATAAAAATATCATACGCATAATAAAGTAGTAAGATAGAAAAACAAGCAAAAAGGATAGAACAAATCTTATCGATAATATGAAAAACCCTATCGCAAATTAGATTCCTAAAAAAAGTGGCAAGTAAAATAACAGAAAAAAACGCACTACTTAAACCACAAAATAGCACAGATAGACTTATAAGCGGACTAGATTCTATAAATGGGGCAACAATGACGCTAAAAAATAAAATTGCCTTTGGATTTGATAGATTAATGATTAAGGCTTTAAGATAAGTGTCTGGTTTATCCTTTAAGGTATTAGAATTTTGGGAGACTTGCGAGTTATTATTTTGTAAATTAGAATCTGGAATATCAATATGTGTTGCACTCTTTTTAAAAAGCATAAAGGCGATATAGGCTAGATAAATTGCCCCAAGAGTGCTTAATGTAATCTGTGCTATTTTGCCATTAAAAAGATAGCCAAACCCAAAATACAACACAGCTAAATAGACAATCCACCCACTAGCAATACCGCTTAGAATCTTTACGCCTTGCATAAAGCCAAATAGCAGAGTATTACGCATGACAAGCAAGATATCTGGTCCGGGCGTAATCGCTCCAACAAACGCGAATAAAAAAAGTGTTAATAAGCTCATACATTATAACCTTAGAATCTTATGGATAACTAATATTCAGGTGGCTTTGGACACTCAAGCAAAATATCTGCTACACCTTGATTTGGGACATTATTTAAGTCAAGTAAAACTTGCGGACTTGAAGTCTTTTGTGCTTCAAAAGTGCGTGAAATGATGAGAGAACAAGCCGTTATTCTTGGTGGCATAGGCTCAACTTTATAAAAACTCCCCGCAAAATGCGTTACCTTATAAATGTTTGGTGCCATACGCGTATATTGCCTTGTCGTATTGCGTGTATGACGATAGAAAGTAATGTTGTTGTTATCGGAGCGAAAGATCGTGTAGTTGCCATGATTATACATGCCTTTTGCTACTATATTTGTGTTGTTTTGCGGATTTAATGCTTCTTGTGGAATAGCTATCATGCGTCCATAAGGCGTATTTTGCACAAACTCTGGAGTAATGGGTATAACATGAGAGGTTACAAAGACAAGCATACTAGGATCATCTTTACTCTTTTGAAACGACTGGCTATCTTCATCTAAAAAAGTATCTGCTAATACAAATGCAGACATCATCATACCAAATAATGCAATATATCGCAGCATAAAATAATATCCTTATTAAAAATCAATCATGCTTAAGCAATTAAGATTCCACAATGAACGATTGCAACATGGGTGTAGCTATGAGAATCTAATTTTGCGTAAATCTCATATAGACTTGTCCATCACAAAAATATTTAAATTTCTGCAATAATTAGAATCTCGCCACCAATATATCAGTCAAACTTAAGTGTGAAAATACGGAAAGTAAGACATAAGGCTATTTGTAATGTGTGAAGTCAAAGTTGTAATACATACTTGGTAAAAGTGAGAAATGGTAGTGCAATTATCGAATCCGTCACCATCTACAAAGCCCTACTTTAAGGAAATTTTAACAAGTTGCTTACTCTGTTATAATTCTTTTTATTATTATTCGTGCTTTATATCTAGTCTATATTATGAAAATTAGAAAGCTTGTTTTTGTATTTACAGAATACTTGTCTTGTAATACTATACTTTATATAGATATGACTTACACTATCAATATAAGCTACATACTCAATTAAAGCACTACTTAGATACAAAGGACATAACAACAAATAGTGGTGACATGTATATGTTGAATCTTGTTGATAATAATGATAGATTTATGTTACTATTGCTTATTGCTGACCTTGCCTTTTGTCTTATTTGTTTTATTTTTCGTGTTGTTATCTGTGTTTAACTCCATAATTAAAACCTTATTAATAAAATCAATCAAATAAACATTTGAAAACACTTAACCCTAGCTATAACACAAAATAACATTATACTATTATAGCCAATAGTCCTTACAACCTTGCTTAATTTGCATACTAAGAGCCTTTACATAACAACATTGTTTATGCGTGTTGTTACAAATATAAATAATGCTTATGCAAAACACAAAGCGTCTATGATATTTGGTATAAAATTATTTTTAAAGCACTAAACTTGTGAGTATTTTGATACAAATTAAAATTACATAAGCAAATAATGCCTTATACTTTGCATTCTTTACTTAATAATATTTAAAAAATTGATTATGTATTTTATGTGCCTGTTAGCACACATGACATACTTTAATAAACAAAAAAGTATAAAAATGTAACACTAAAAAATAACAATATATTCAAATATAAATTTTTTTAATGAGATAAACATAATTTTAATTATTTATGTGTAATAATTTCCGCGTATGTCAAATTTACTTTACATTAAATTAACATTCACTACACAAGGCAGTGTAGAATGTAGTGTGGAATTTTTCATTATCTTGTAGTATGTAGCATGAGATTCTTAAATAAGGGAGAACCTATGAGGCAGATGAGCATTAAGACAAAAGTTGCACTCATTGCAGTAGCGGTTATTATGTTTGGCATTATTACTTTAAGCATAATTACTATGGCTATGCAAAAAAGCAAATCTATGGAACACACAATATCATCACAAGCAAATGAATTGCGTATTGTAGATTTGATCTTGCAAGATTCTAATCAAAAGTATTCTACCGCTCTAGAGGGTCTGGCAAATTCTATTAAGTCTTTACCATCAAGCATGTTTGAAGATGAGGATGTTGCTATAAGGGCGATTGGTGCTTTCTTGCAAACACATAGACAATCAACTGGTGCACTAAATTCTTATGTAGGTTTTCCTAGTGGAGCTATTGTAGAATCTGAAGAGGGGACTGATAAGCAAGGTTTGCCATACGGAATGCGTGGGGGTAAATATACAAATAATTACAATGCCTAATTACAATGCCACGCAGCGTCCTTGGTATATCGGGGCAGTTGCGAAAAATGGTCTTTATCAAACTGAAGTATATGAAGATTCTGTAACTGGCAAACCAAATATGAGCTATGCCTATCCGGTTGTCAAAAATGGTAAGGTTGTAGCAGTCGTTGGTGTCGATATTTTATTATCTACTTTGCAGGATTACTTTACCTTTTTGCATGAGAAAAACGATAGCACCATCTTTGTGCTTGATGATAAAAATATCCCATATCTTGCGACTGATACAGAAATCATTATGAAGAAGAATGCGATATTTGATGAAGTAGCACAATGGTCTGCAAAGACAGGTGATTTTGAGGCATTTGAGATTAAAGATAAGGGCATTACAAGACTTGCACAATGTAAAACTTCGCATGATAAAACATCTTCACTATATACTTTGTGTAGTTTTGAAACACTTGATGATATAGAAGCACCTATCAAAAGGCAGGGATATGTGCAAGTGGGCATAGGGATACTTTTTGCATTACTTGCGAGTGCAGTCATTTTTGGACTTGTTAGCTTTTTCTTACGCCCTATCGATAAGATTCAAAAAGGGTTGATTAACTTTTTTGCATTTTTGAATCACGAGAGTAAAAATACACAAACCATTGATATTTCTTCCACTGATGAATTAGGTGTAATGGCCAAAGCGATCAATGAGAATATTGAGAAAACAAAGCTAGGACTAGACCAAGATTCCAAAGCCGTAGCCCAGTCAGTGGAAACAGCAAGGATTATAGAATCTGGTGATTTCACAGCGCGTATTACAGAAACACCGCATAATCCACAGCTTAATGAATTAAAAAATGTGTTAAACCACATGCTAGATGATTTAGAGAAAAAAATTGGTAGCGATGCAAATGAAATCACAAGAGTATTTGACAGCTTTACGCAGCTTGACTTTACAACAGAGGTGAAAAATGCAAGTGGTAGGGTAGAAGTCGTTACAAACACTTTGGGCGAAGAGATTCGAAAAATGTTGCATACAAGTCAAGGCTTTGCAAAAGAGTTAGAATCTAAATCAAAAGATTTAGAAGAATCGGTGCAAACACTCTCACAAAGCTCAAATCATCAAGCAAGCTCTTTACAACAAACCGCCGCCGCAGTAGAGCAAATCACTTCATCAATGCAGAATGTAAGTAGTAGAACAGGCGAAGTTATCACGCAAAGCGAAGATATTAAAAATGTAATAAGCATTATTAGAGATATAGCAGATCAGACTAATTTACTAGCACTTAACGCAGCAATAGAAGCAGCAAGAGCAGGAGAGCATGGTAGGGGCTTTGCAGTCGTTGCTGATGAAGTGAGAAAACTAGCAGAGAGAACGCAGAAATCTTTGGGCGAGATTGAAGCAAATACAAACATACTCGTTCAAAGCATAAATGACATGGCAGAATCTATCAAAGAACAAGCCCAAGGTATCAGCCAGATCAATGAAACCATAACGCAATTAGAAAGCATTACACAGCAAAATGTAAGCATTGCAAATCATTCACAAGAGATAAGCTTTGCAGTAGATTCTGTTGCTATGCAGATTCTAGAAGATGTGAATAAGAAGAAGTTTTAAGGGGTTGTAAATTTTATAGATGCAAGATTAAGCAGAAAGATAGAGGGAATAAATCTGTTGCAGAAACCTTACAAAAAAAGCTAAAGAACAAATATCCAACATTGCACCAAGAATTCCAAATATCAATCCCCCTTCCACAGATATACTTAACATAGTTGTCCGATATTACAAAGATGAAAAGATAGGTCAACTACTAAAGGATGGCTTACTTGATAATAAAATTTATGTGGCGACTTACCCCACTTCAAGCTAACAGATTCTTTAAAAAATATGGTGTACTTATACATCAGCCAAGTATGGAATTCATAATCTAGTAGTTATCATGTCTAGTGTAAGAACTTTGATAGGGATTTCATAAAAGACATCCCACCTTTTTCAGAGAATTACACAAACAAATCTTTTGATTTACCTGCGAATATGACAAAATTATGATTTAATACGCTTAGATTCGACACTCTCATCACTCTTGGTTTTATTACTACCTTCTTCTTCATTATATTCTTCCCGCATATCACCTTGATATTCATCAAGAAAATTGCAAGATTCATTATTACTCAAAGAACACCCTTTTTCAAAATACATTTTTGCCTTATCTTGATTTTGTATCACGCCTAAGCCCTCTTTATAGGCTATGCCAAGTTGCAGACAGCCAAGCCCCTCTCTGTTATCACAGATTTTTTCAAAAAGTGTATTTGCCATTTCATAACTATGTCTCACACCTAAACCATCATAATAGAGCATAGCAAGATTATAGCAGCCACTCATACTGCCCTTATTACAAGCGATTTTATAGTATTTTTTTGCTTTTCTATAATTATTTAGTCGCTGATAGCTAAAGCCTAGTTTATCGCAACCTTCTTTATGATTATTATCACATGCTTTTTTGAGATAGGGGAGTGATTGTGTGTATTCTTGCACTTGAATGTAGAGCCAACCGCTAAATTCACATTCCGTGCGGACATTGCAGGTGCGTATGTCTGGTAGATTATCATTTAAAAGCTTTTCACAAGATTCTAAATGCGAGTTCGCACAAGCTACAATGGCATTTTTTCTCTCACTCTCACTTAACTCATTTTTAGAATCTTTTGCATAGCATAGATAAAAAAGCATAAAAAATACAAATAATGCTTTTGCAAATTACAAAGTATATAAAACACTTGATACAAAATCATTTTTAAAGCGTTACAAATTAATTAATACTTTGATACAAATTAAAATTACATAAGCAAATAATGCTTTAATTTTTGCATTCTCTACTTAATGGATTTTATAAGCTTTTATTGTGTAGTTTTATATGCCTTTTAAGCACATAAAACATACTTTAATATGTAAAAAAAATTTGTATAACCTTTTGTATAACCTTTTTTAGCTTAAAACAAAAAGTTGAGACGGAATTATAAAAGAGTGAGTATTTTTTAAGTTTATTTTTTATTTGCAATATGAGAACATACACACATTAATAAAGTTTTAAAAACCCTTTATACAAGGCTTTTATGTGTTTGTGTGTTTATGTGTTTGTGTGTTTGTGTGTTTATGTGTTTATGTGTTTATGTGTTTATGTGTTTATGTGTTTATGTGTTTATGTGTTTGTGATTAAGTGTTTTTTGTGGATTGCTAGATAGATATAAAAATAGAATGTATAATCGCATAGTTTTCCTTTACCCTTACACATTTATCCTTGCGCTTGGAATTATAACACACTCTATAATTTCATAGGGTAGTTTCAATACACAAAGCATTAAAACTTCATAATCTTTTGCTATGCTACACTTTTTTAAGCGATATTTTTTAACAGGGATTTTTATGCTGACATTTTCAGAGATTCTATTAAAGCTACAAACATTTTGGGCGAATGCTACTTTTAGGGGTAATACTACACTTGTTTTTAGACCACAAGCTATAAATTTTATGTTTTTAAATTCATGGAATCTATGTAAAAAACTTCATAAACCATCAATTACCTTTAAGATTCTATAACTTAGCTTTTATATTTAAAATATGTTTTACCCTTTAACATAAATTAGAACGAATAATTTTTACTTTTTTAAGATTCCATAATTTTATAGGCATGAATATCAAATCATCATGTCGTGCTATTACTCACTTTACCCCACATGAGTTTGTATTTTCGTTTCACAAACTCCACTTCTTCTTGTGTCTTTTGTAGTTGCTGTCTTAGAATCTCTATGGTCTTTTTATCATCATCATAGATTTCTTGCATAGACACAAGCGCTTCTTTTAGAAAGCTATTTTCACTTTTAAAAGCTGCTATCGTCTCATCTTTGGAGCTTAATACCTTATCATGCAAGCCTAAAATAGTAGCAATCGTCTTCTCTACAAACACGGGGTCTAGTGCGTTGCCATTCATATCAAGTGAAACTAAGCGATTTTCCACCTTTTTTATAAGGGCTGATGTGCCTGTGCTTGCTTCGACATAGATTCTGCCATTTTCTTGCTTACTCTTAATTGTCTTATCTTTTATTAACTCTGCTACTTTCTCTTTCTCCAAACCCGATAGCCTTAAAAACTCATCTAAAAGTAGCCAAGTCTCTTGCTTTGTGTTTGCATTTGCTTTTACTATTTGCTGATATTTTTCTTGTTTAGATTCTATTTCTTCTTTAATTTCTGTTTTTACTTTAGTATCTAATTTTCCTTGAGATTCTACTTTTTCTGGCGTGTTAGAATCTAATGTTTTTGTTGCTTGCAGGGTGGCAGCTTGAGTTTGGCTATTTATGGTGGCTTTGTTATCTTTGAGTGTGCTTTGGGCTATTGTTTGTTTAGAATCTTGTATTGTTTTTTGCGGTTTTGTAGTATCACTTTCATCTAAATAGTCTTGCATACTCTCTTTAATGGTCTTTGCATGAGATAGATCTGGAGTGCTACTCTCAGTACCCATATCGCCATCAAGGATTTTTTGCGTTTCTTTCACATACGCACGAAGTGTGTCTTGCTCACTATCTTTTACGAGAGAATTGCTTGTTGTATTACCATTTTGCATACTCTCATTTTGAATGCTTTCTTGCATTTCTCGTATTGTCTTTAAGCCTTGTAATTGCAACTTCTCCTGTTCTGCCATAACTTTCCCTTTTTATAAGCTTTTAGATTTCACTTTGTATGCTTTGTGTATCTTTTTCTAGCTGACTTGCACGATCTTTTCTTTCTTTTACAAGAAGCTGTGCTAAATCTGGATATTGTGGCAGAAGAGATAGAATCTGTGCTGTAAAAAAAGCAGCATTAATCGCCCCAGCCTTGCCTACACTCATAGTAGCGACAGGGACTGCTTGTGGCATTTGCACACTTGATAAAAGCGCATCTAAACCATCAAGCACACCACCTGCAAGTGGCACTGCTATAACAGGCTTTAGCGTGTGTGCTGCAATAGCGCCTGCTAAGTGTGCTGCCATGCCCGCCGCCCCGATAAATACCGCCGCCCCGCGTTTTTCTGAAGTCAGCACAATCTCTCTTGTCCTCTCTGGTGTCCTATGAGCTGAAGATATATGCACTTCAAAAGGGATTTCAAACTTTTTTAAAATAGCAATGCACTCCTGCATAACCTTCCAATCACTTTTACTTCCCATAATAATCACAACAAATGGCATACAACACCTCACATAGAATATTCGCTTGTATTTTACTATAAAAAAGTGTGTATGTGTAATTTAATGTAAAATTTAGAATGCGTTATATAAACAAACACGCATTAAGAACTTGTTTTGTGATTTATTTTCAAAAGGTTTACTGAATGTTTAGCTACTTTTAATTAGTCTCTATGGGTTGGCAGCTACTACATGCAATATCAATATTCAACCAATAAGAAAAGATTATGCTATTTTCTTACGATAAAAGTAATGCATTGGGATATAGATAATACTCGCCCAAGAGCCCAAATACCATAACACAAAGCAAAAATGTCTGTGGATATAGCTATGCGATTTGCCAAGCACAAACCAGCTTATTGCAGGTAGGGCAAAGCATATAAGCAAGGCGATATAGAAGTTTCTGTAACTTTTATTAGATTCCACAAAACATACAAAAATACTTAAGCAAAGAAGAATAAGAAGCTTTGTGTTTGCTGTGAGATAAATTTTTATCACTTCTAATGCACTTGCATTAAACGAATCAGCATAGACAGGGTGAAAGTCCTTAGGATTACCACCTGTCATTCTGCGTAAAAAGTCATTGTGATAAATATCCATAAGTCCAGCCCATAAATCCCCACCACCGCGGATATAAGTATGGATTATAAAGGTAAGCAAAAACCCCACACAAGCAAGGATAAAAAGCCCTAAGCCATATTTGAAAGCTCTTTTTGCTGACATACTAAGAAAGGGGCTTTGAGAGCCTGTAAGCACCCCATAGATAAAGCTTACAATAAATGGACTAAGAGAAAACAGAATAATGCTTGTAAGAAACTCATAACTCATACTTGCACGCAGGGCTATGGCAAACATATAGGCTAGGCAAAATAGAGTGAGTGTGGTTTTAGAGAGTTTGTTTTGTGTTGCTACCATTCTATATAAGCTAAAAGCAATAATTGCAGGGAGAATCCAAAAAGTAAGACTAAAGTAAAGACTTCCGCCAAAGTTTGCCACCCAACCGCTTGTAAAAAGCGAGAGAAAAAAGATAATCCCAAACGCCCTGCCAAAAATTCTGCCTAGCAAAATTGAGCATACAAGTAACGCCATTGCACTCAAAAAGGCATTAAGCCAATAGAGAGCTTTAAAGCTTGTGAGATTAAGGGTTTGATATAGCCACGCATAGAAAAAGCCCTGCACGCCTATGGTTGATCTGTAATGACCAAAAGAATCTGGGACAATCCCCTCATTTAAGATTCTTAATGTCCCATTGCCATAAGTATCCTCTATGCCCTTAGCACCAACAAAGCTTAGCCCATATCCCTCCAAATCATAGCCATATTGCAGGGCTAAAATTGTCGCTGGGATATGGCTCTCCACATCGGCAAATCTATTTGCTTTTGTGTAGAAAATACTACTTGTAACAAGTAGGACAAAAACGCCCCCAAGTAGCATATATGCCCTATTTCGTGCGATAGAATCCACACTCTGCAGAAATCGTGTAAAAAGATTGTGTAACATTGTTTGCTCCTTTGTATTTTGCTTATTAGCTGATTTTCTCGTTATTTTCTTCTTCTAGGATTCTAGGAATTGCGGTGTTGCTAGTGGGGCTTTTAGCAAATTTTGGGGTGGAGCTAGACATAAGGTCTGCGGTTACCCCAAAATTTGCTAAATCGCCGCTATGATTACCCAAAGCCGAATCCTATGCCCTATGCTTTGCCTCCTTCTTGATAATCATAGTCCGTGTTAATATGCCACAAATCACACTCCCTGCCCAAAATCTTATCCGCACACATAAGCCCCATAAGAATGCTATGGTCTTGATTGTTATACTTAAAGCTGCCATTTCGCCCGATGAAATACAAGTCTTTAAAGCTATCTAGGGCTTTGTAGATTTTATGGAGATTGTCTTTGTAGCCCCGCTCATACACGGGGTAGCTTTTGTGGATTTTTAGCACGCTGGTGTTTTTGATAAGGCTAGAGTCTGCTACAAGCTTAGATTCTAGTAAATCCCTTTTTGCTATCTCACTTAGGGCATTATCATCTAGATTCCACAAGGCTTCATCATCATTTGCCCAATACTCAAGGCATAAAATCGCAGAATCTTTTCCGCATTGCAAATCCTTGGTCCAATTAGCAAAGTTGGTGATTCTGCCGGTGGAAGTGTCCTTGCTATGCACATAAATCCAATTATCTTTGAATAGCGTTGGCTTTTGCGCGCTTTTGGCGGATTCTGCGGCGGGGGCTTGCTCATTACCGCTTAGGTAAATCCCTTCGCCCCCGCCTTGAAAGCCACCAAAATCATCGCAAAATCCTTCCGCCTGCGACTTGTTTAAACTTTGAGCGTTTTGGGCACAAAAGCTAGAATCCAAATTTCTGTCATTGCGAGACACTGCGGAAGCAGTGGCGTGGCAATCCACACTAGAATCCCCTACTTCTACATAAACCAAAATCGTGTTTCTAAATTTCAACCCCCCTGCCATTTCTTTCACACTAGAATCTAGCTCTTCTAACGACAGCACCATATCCCTAAAAGGTGCGGTTGAAATCACAATATCCCCGCTAAACTCGCCCTTGTTTGTGTGAATACCCACCGCCTTTTTGCCCTGCGTTTTAATGCCTAGCACCTCCACACCACAATGCACCACGCCGCCGCGTTTGATAATCTCTTGCTTCATATTTTCATATACCACGCCACAGCCCTTTTTGGGGTAGCTAAACTCATCAACTAAAGTCTTATGCTTTTTGCCCCCACCGCCAAAGAATGCGGACTTTATCGCTTCATAGAGATTAAGCCCTTTAATGCGTTGTGCGGCGAAATCCGCATCTAGCTCACTGCATTTAATCCCCCAGAGCTTTTCTGTGTAGCTTTTAAAAAATATGCTATACAAGCGATAGCCAAAGGCATTTGCCACCCACGATTCAAAGCTATCCCCTTTAAAAGGGCTGATTTTTGCTTTAATATAACTAAAAACACAAAGGGCAGATTCTAAAAATCCTAGTTTAAAAAGTGCGTCAAAGCCACGCAAAGGATAGTAAAAAAACTTGCGGTTATAAAAGATTCTAGTAAGTCGTGAGACTTTCTCATACTCGCCATTTGTGTGGATATGCCAAAAGTCATTTAAGCGTTTATCCTTGCTAAAAAATCTATGCGGTCCAATATCTACAATCTGTGAAAATAGCTCTATGCTTTTACTCATTCCACCAACTTGTGAATCTAACTCAAAAATCTCTACGCTATATCCATTTTCACTTAGCACTCTAGCCGCGCTAAGCCCAGCCGGTCCTGCACCGATGATTAAGACTTTTTTATTTTGTCTCACTTATTATCCTTTCTTGTAAATTTAATAAAACTAAAATATTTATGCCCCAAATAGTTGCAGATAAAGCCCACACCCACACCGCTAATGTGGGCTACAAACTCTAAATGCTTTTGATGAAGTAGGAAGCTTTTGTGTGGGGCTAAAAAGGGGCTAGATTGTATAAAATCCTGCAAAGTTGTATAAAAACTCTGTAAAAGCCAAAGTGTCCCAACACTCACAAATAAGGCAATAAGTAGCCCAAAAAGAGCCACAATACTAAAGCGGATAAAGGCTAGTCTTAAGCTTATATTGCGAGAAAAGATATACCTTGCGGACAAGGCGAAATTCACAAAATGCCCTAAGATATAGGCGATAATCACGCTGCTCGAAAAGCTTATATAAAAGCTTAGAAAATGCCTTGAGATGAGATTGACAAATAGGGCTAGAAAAGCAACACAAACATACTTTATTAACTGCATTAACTTCCCTTATTTAATAGCGTGGGTTGCTATGCCAGTTGAGTGCTGAAGATAGGATTGTCTCAATATCTGCAAAATGTGCCTTCCAGCCTAGAATCTGCTTTGCCTTAGTGCTATCGCCAATAAGCGCAGCAGGGTCGCCCTCTCGTCTAGATTCTATGGTGTAGGGGATTTGTTTGCCACAAAGCCTAGAAGCACACTCTAGCAGCTCAAAGATAGAAAATCCCAAGCCATTGCCAAGATTAAAGGCTTCGCTTTTTCCACCATTTAAGAGATACTTTAGGGCTAAAATATGTGCGTTTGCTAAGTCATCTATATGGATATAATCCCTTATACAAGAGCCATCTTTTGTAGGATAGTCATCGCCATAAATGCTAAGAACTTCTCTCTGCCCCAAAGCAGTCTGTAAAAGAAGTGGGATTAAATGCGTCTCTGGGCTATGAGATTCACCAATATCAAAAAGCATACTCGCCCCAGCGGCGTTAAAATAACGCAAGATGACATACTCTAGCCCATAAGCGTGGCTAAAGTCTTTTAGCATATTTTCTACCACAAGCTTTGAGTAGCCATAGGGATTTATGGGATTTTGCGGATGGGATTCTGTGATGGGTAGGTGCAGGGGATTACCATAAGTGGCACAAGTGGAGCTAAAGATAATGTTTTTGACATTTGCCTTACGCATAGATTCTAGGAGGTTTAGCGAGTTGGCGACATTGTTGTAATAATACTTGCTAGGGTCTTTGACACTCTCACCCACATAGGCAAAGGCAGCAAAGTGCATAACTGCTTGTATTTGATATGTGCTAAAGATAGAATCTAGAGTGGCTTTATCGCTTAAATCGGCGTGGATAAAAGTGGTATTTTTGTGGGCGGTGTGAAGTTGGCGGGATAAATCATTATTTGAGTTTAAGTTAGATTTAAGATTGTTATAGAGAATAGAATCCTGTGTATTTACCCCCCCCCCCCCCGTTAAAATTTTGCTCTAATTGTGTAAGAAAATTGAGCGTAGAATCTTGTATCTTAGAATTTATAGAATCTAGAATCCATATATTCAATATTATATGTTGATTGTAACCCTAGATTCTATAAATCATTAAAAACAAAGGAGATAACATGGATACAATCACACTAAATTGGCATATTACAGAGCAGTGCAACTATAAATGTCATTATTGCTTTGCAAAATATACAAAATGCAACATGCAGGAAATACATAGGAATAAAGAAAACATAACAACGCTGCTTACAAAGCTCTACAACTCGATAGGCGCGATATACGATACAGATTTCTTGCGGCTAAATATTGCTGGTGGCGAACCGCTATTATCAAAAAATCTAGGCTTTATCGTAGAATCAGCATATAAACTAGGCTTTAAAATATCAATTATCACAAATGCTTCACTGCTTACAAAAGAGTTTATAGAAAGTTATATAGCACTTTTTACAATGTTTGGCATAAGCGTTGATTCTATAAATACAGAAACAAATAAACACATAGGACGATGCAGTAAAACACACAACAATAATACCGCTTATCTTAAAGATACAATAAATTTTTTAAAGGCAAAAAACAAAGATATGCAAATAAAGATTAATACAGTAGTCAATCGCTACAACTATAAAGAAAATATGAGTGAATTTATAGAATCTATAAAGCCAGATAAATGGAAAATTTTTCAAGCATTAAGCATTAATGCAGATAAAAACTATTGCAATAAAACACAATATAAGTATTTTTTAAGAACGCATAAACATTTAAAGAGCTGTATAACAGATGAAGATAAAGATCTAATGACAAATTCATATATTATGATAGACCCTTATGGGAGATTCTATCAAAACACAAAGGGTAATAATAGGGGCTATACATATAGCCCTATTTTACTAGACTTAGCTGATAAGGATATAGCAAATTACCTAAAAGTTGATATGATAAAATATAAAAAAGATGTAATCTAGTGTAATATGTAAGAAAATTATTAGAATCTAGCACAATAAGATCTATTTAGATTCTAATGGTTGGTTTTATTAAAATGGAGTTTTATTAAACCTATTACTCACTTATTTTATTTGCATTATCAAATGAGATTCTAAATTTCTAATCTCAGCATATTTAAAAACACAGAGAATCTAAAAGAAAAACTCTCACAAGAAAGTAAGAATAATTTTGATAGATTATTTAAAGAACTTATTGATTTTAAAAAGGAGATAGATGAGTAATAATGGGTTAGGATATATACCAAGCACAATGGCATTGCAAAGGATAAGTAAAAAAGACTCGATTTTTAACCTTAATGAGCGGATGTAAGTGAATAAAATCCACCATCTTTTGCATCCTGTGAGACTACGCCCATCTAAATAAGATAAATTCTATAATCTTGTCATATTGAGAGTGTAAATAAGAAACATCTTTTTTAAATTCTATGTTAAATATTCTGCTACGCTCAATATGACAATTTGTTGTAGATTAGAAAAATAAGATTCTAATTATTAACTTATAAGCTAAAAGCAAATAGCCTACATATAGAATCTTAGTGCTTTTGTTAATAGCTTTAATTAAGCATTGATGTCTTCTCTTTGCTTTGCAAGGGCGCCCCTTTTTGGTCCGCTTTTGCCATGGCAGTGTTTATATTTTTTACCACTACCACAAGGGCATATTTCATTTCTTGCTGGTTTTTTATCTCTTATCTCTTCTTCTAATCCGCTATGATTTAGCACAAGATTCTCATTTTCATGCTCTAGGTTTGATAGAATCTTTTCTTCTTCTTGCTGCACATCTTGCGTGTTAAATTGAATGATTTGCAATGTGCGATAAGCTTCAATTTTGATATTTTCCACAAGCTCTAAAAAGAGATTATAACTCTCTTTTTTATACTCTACAAGCGGGTCTTTTTGATTATATCCACGAAGGCTAATGCCTGTTTTTAAATGATCTATTGAGTATAAATGCTCTCTCCAAGCATTATCTACCACTTGTAAATAAATGATTCTTTCAAGCTCATTACGCATTTCTGGTGTTGTATTTGCAAACTTTTTGTCATATTCATTTTGCAAGGCGGATATAAGAATCTCTTGTATTTCATGATAGCTTTTTGCTTCTAAAGATTCACTCAATTCAAGCAAATATTCCTCTTTCAATACGGCTAAAAGTCCCGCAATATCATAGTTTTCTGGCACATCATGCGCTAATATTTGACTTCGCTCTAAAAGATTATGTACGCTTGTTTCGCGGTTTTCTTTTATTCGTTCTGCCATATTAAAATCTTTTTGTAATAGCTCATTTCTGAATCTATATATGACTTTTCGCTGTTCATTACTCACATCATCATATTCAAGTAGGTGTTTTCTTGATTCAAAATGAAGAGATTCTACCTTTTTTTGTGCTTTTTCAATAGATTTTGTAATCATGCTAGATTCTATACTCTCACCATCTTTCATACCAAGCTTACCCATAACGCCTTTCAACTTATCGCTTCCAAAGATTCTAAGCAGGGAATCTTCAAGGCTTAGATAAAATTGACTAACGCCCGGATCGCCCTGTCTGCCTGCACGACCCCTTAGCTGATTATCAATTCTTCTGCTTTCATGTCGCTCTGTGCCGATGATATAAAGTCCGCCTAGCTCTCGTATCTCATCATCGATTTTAATATCCACGCCTCTACCTGCCATGTTTGTAGCAATGGTTACTGCACCTTTTAGCCCTGCATTTTTAATGATTTCTGCTTCTTTTTCGTGTTGTTTTGCGTTTAATACATTATGCGGGATTCTAGCTTTTTTTAGCCATTCATGCAAAACTTCGCTTTTTTCAATACTCGCTGTGCCAACAAGCACTGGCTGCCCTTTTTTATATAGCTCTGTGATTTTATCTAGCACGGCTTGGAATTTTTCCTGCTCACTTTTATAGATTAAATCATTTAAATCTTTTCGCTGTATCGGTAAGTTAGTCGGTATTGATACAACTTCAAGTTTATATATCTCTAAAAATTCTGTGGCTTCAGTCTGGGCTGTCCCTGTCATGCCGCCTAATTTATCATAGAGTCTAAAGTAGTTTTGGAATGTAATATCTGCTAGTGTTTGACTCTCTTCCTTAATAGCTACGCCCTCTTTTGCTTCTAGGGCTTGATGCAGTCCTTCGCTAAATCTTCTGCCTTCACTTAGTCTGCCTGTAAATTCATCTACAATCACAACTTCGCCATTTTGGACTACATAATCTTTATCTTTTACAAATAAATAGTTTGCTTTTAGGGCTTGGTCTAGGTGGTGTGATAAAGAGGCATTTTCAACAGCATAGAGATTTTCTACATTAAAAAGAGATTCTGCTTTTTTGATTCCATCTTCTGTGGTTAGAATCACGCGATTTTTTTCATCAACGCTAAAGTCAGTAACTTTCTGCATTTTCTTTGCAACAGAATCTGCTAATTGATAATTCTCCATTTTACGATTAATAGGACCAGAGATTATAAGTGGCGTTCTAGCTTCATCAATAAGGATAGAATCTACTTCATCAACGATAGCAAAAAAGTGGCGTTTTTGCACTTTTTGGTCTAAATTATACTTCATATTATCCCGCAAATAATCAAATCCATATTCATTATTTGTGCCATAGACTATATCGCTTGAATAGATTTTTAAACGCTCTTCATCACTTTGTATCGCATTTGTAATAACGCCCACACTAAAGCCAAAAAAGTTATAAAGTGGCTGCATAGTCGCTGCATCTCTATTTGCTAGATAGTCATTCACGGTTACAACATGCACGCTTTTACCAGACAAGGCATTTAAGATAACAGGAAGAGTTGCTACAAGTGTTTTCCCTTCCCCTGTTTTCATCTCTGCAATCTTTCCTTCATGCAAAGCCATACCGCCGATAAGCTGCACATCAAAATGCCGCATATTAAGGATTCTCTTACTTGCTTCCCTTGTGAGAGAAAAGACTTCTTCAAGTTTAGAATCTAAAAGCGAATTTACTACTTGAATAGAAAAATCACTATTATCTAAGCTACCAAGCTTATGTGTAACCTCATCTTTTATCGCTTGAAATCTCTGCTGCAAAGCTTCATCGCTTAAAGATTCCAACTCTGCTTCTAATGCGTTTATCTTACGCACACGATTTTTGTAGCCTTTTAGAATCTTATCATTACGAGTGCCAAAAATTTTCCCAAATAAAGTTTTCATATATGTCCTTTTTATTAGAAATTCATTACTTTTTTGAATGCAAAACAAGCTCATAAGAGCTTTTTATAATCGTTAAATCGCCTGATACACTCTTTGTGCTTTGCTGTTTATGCAAATTATTCCGCAAATCATCATTTAAGCTATCAAGCTCGTCCATTCTCTCTTTTAATCGCAGGATAATATCCACACCAGCAAGATTCACACCTAAATCTCTAGTAAGCTTTAAAATCGTCTTAATCTTATCCATATCTCGCTGTGAATAAAGTCGCATTTTCCCATCAGTGCGTGAAGGCTCAATAAGCCCCTCTTTCTCATACTGCCGCAAAGTCTGCGGGTGAATATCAAGTATCTTTGCTACTACGCTAATCAAAAAAACCGGTTCATCATAACTTGCATCCATGCTATTCCTTTCCTTATAGTTCTTTTTGTAACAACTCTTTTAACTCATCGCTTAGCGTATTAGAATCTGGTAATTTCGCATACACTTGCAAGATTAAATCCCCATATTGCCCCGTCTTTCTATCTTTAAAGCCTTTGTTTTTAATCCGCATTTTCTTACCATTTTGCGTATTTGCTGGAATCTTAATAATCATTTCTTCCCTTGCTGTTTTAATGCTTGCCTTATCTCCAAAAAGCATTGCTTTGAGTGGCACTTCTACAACTTGAGTGAGATTATAACCATCAATGCTATACCCTTCTTCTGGTGCTATCTCAATGGTGATTATCGCATCGCCCACCATATTGCCAAGCTTTTTACCTTTACCTTTTGCACGAAGTTTTGAACCGCTTGTAATGCCCTCTGGTATCTTTAACTCAAAGTTGGACCCATTTAAGTGCAAACGCAAAGTATCGCCTAACAACGCACTTTTAAGCGATATACTCGCCCTTGCTTCAATATCTAGGTCAATGCCATCACCCATACCATTATCAAAACCAAAGTTAAATGAGCTAAACCCCGCATTACTGCCATTAAAGCCCCTGCCACGCGCACCAAAAATATTCTTTAAAATATCATTTAAATCAGCACTTTGATAAGAGCGGCTAAAATCACTGAAATTTTGCCCATTAAACATGCTATCGCCATATTGATCGTATTCAGCCTTTTTTTGCGGATCGCTTAGAATCTCATACGCACCATTTATCTCTTTAAACTTTTCTTCAGCTTCTGCGGATTTATTCACATCGGGGTGATACTGCCTTGCAAGCTTTCTGTATGCTTTTTTAATCTCATCAGCACTTGCATTTTCACTAATATTTAATGTTTGATATAAACTTTTTGCCATATATACCTCGTAAAACTTTTAGTGTTATTATAGCATACAATATGAGTTTATGTATATAAACTTTATTTAGTTTGTATGAAAATGTGTGAGTGTTGTTAGTGGTGTATTATAAAACTTTTATTGAGATTTTTAGATATTTTTCTCCACAAAGACTAAATTTAGATTCTAATCTAATAGCAATAAAGCATAAAAAGTAGGGTATAATCTCAAGCTTTTAGTATCTTTGAAGCTTAGAGATAAAAAGATTTTAATATTTAAATGGGATAACATAATGTATAAATTATTATTTATATTTTCATGTGTATTGACTACGATCAACTTAGTGTCTGCAAAACAGATAAAAGAGTATGTTTTTATAGAATCTAGCGATATAGATTCCAATGGCATAACTCTAAACAATACAAAAATTGCAAATAATGCAGAATCTTTAACCCCCCCCTCCCCAACATTCCTAAAAGATTCTATAAATCAACAATTAGAATCTAAAGCATCTAATACCACACATACACAAAGCATAACACAACAAAAAGATTCTAATAATATCCCTAATGATTTACATTTCATATATGGTTTTGACTTTACATTCTTTGCGGATAATTTAGAGGATTCCTTTCCATATTGGGATACACGCACACTGCTTCAAGCAAGTATATTTCCTGAAATAGGACTGCATTTTTATGGGCAGAATCTTCGTGTCGGCGGATACTACATTATGAATATGGGCGAGAAAATCCCGCAATTTCCACAAAATGTAGGTTTGAGTTTATATTATGATACGCATTATAAAAATTTTAGTGGCTATTTTGGAATCTTTCCCAAAAAACATTGGATTGGCATGTATCCTAATCTCTACTATCGTAAGGACTTTTTACTGCAAAATCCTATGACAAATGGCTTTGGTCTGCAATATCAAAATAAGGGCTTAAAAGCGGAATTTATATTTGACTGGTATGGTGGGAATCTGCAAAAACGAATTGATGAGTTTTTAGCTCAAGGCTTCTTACAGCAGAATTTGTGGCATGATAATATCTTTCTTGGGGCTTCATTCCTGCTTTATCATACAAAAAATGATGAATTACTCAATCCTTTAAATACGATAAAAGATGTATGGCTGCTTGATAGATTGTATTATAACGCTTTTGTTGGCTTTGACTTGCAAAAGAGATTTATGCCCTATATGGATTCTATAAATCTTAGTTTAGGTGTGCTTGGGTCTGTGGAGCGTAAAAGGCGGCATTCTAGTGGGCTTGATCCTTTTTCTAACTCTCTTGGATTAGACTTTACACTCAAGGCACAATACAAGGGCTTTGGTGTGGAAAATAGCCTGTATTATGGGCAGGGGCAAATGAAGTATTTTAGCGAATATGGAGAAACTTTATATTGGGGATTGCCCTTTTATCAAGCAAGATTCTATGATAGAATGGAGATGTATTGGGAGTATAAAAATGCGTATAGTGCGACTCGTTTTAGTTTTATATTCCACTTTACAGATACAAAGATCGCAAATACACAAATGCTAACAATAGTCCTTGATACGCATGAGTTATTTAAGAAACTTGCAAAAAGGCAATAGATTTTATCGTGCTAAAAGTTATAAATTTTGATATAATTCCGCATGGATTTACTCCAAATTTACTTTAAAAGGTGTTGTATGAAGAAGTTTTTCTATGCTTTTTTGCTGATGATAGGAAGTGCAGTGATGTTACAAGCATTATCGATTGAAAGAATGCAAAGACCAAAGCCAAATGTAGTTATCCTAGCGACTGGTGGGACTATTGCGGGATCGATTGATTCTAATATCAAAACGACTGGTTATACTGCGGGTGTTGTAGGTGTTGATGTATTGATTAATGCTGTGCCAGAGATTAAGAATCTTGCGAATATTAAGGGAGAGCAAATCGCAAATATCGATAGTGCGGATATGACTGATGAGATATGGCTAACTCTTGGAAAACGCGTAAAGAGCCTTTTAGCAAGTCCTGATGTAGATGGTATCGTTATCACACATGGCACAGATACGATGGAAGAGACTGCGTTTTTCTTGCATTTAACAATTCAGAGTGATAAGCCTGTCGTGCTAGTAGGTGCTATGCGACCAAGCACAGCTATGAGTGCTGATGGTCCTAAGAATCTCTATAATGCAGTAGCCCTTGCTGCAAGTCCAAAGGCACGAAATAAAGGCGTTATGATCGCTATGAATGATAGGATTCAGAGTGCAAGAGGTGCTACAAAAACACATGCCCTAAATGTTGAGACTTTTAAATCCCCAAATAGTGGCGATATGGGCTATATCCTTGATGGAAATGTGTTTTTTAACTACGCTCCATTGCAACCACACACAAGAAAAAGTATCTTTAATATAGATAGAATAGAATCTTTGCCAAAAGTTGATATATTGTATTCTTATGCAAATGATGGCTCTGGTGTTGCTGCTAAGGCTTTGTTTAAGGCTGGGACAAAAGGCATTGTTGTAGCGGGAAGTGGTGCTGGTAGTATCCATAAATATCAAAAAGAAGTGCTAAAAAGTCTTATGCAGCAAGGCTTAGTAGTCGTGCAAAGCTCAAGAGTTGGCTCTGGCATTGTGCTTGCAAATAGTGATGATTCTAAACTTGGATTTATCGGTGCACATGATCTAAATCCACAAAAAGCACGAATTTTACTCATGCTTGCTTTGACAAAAACAAACAAAACAGATGCTATTGCAAAGATTTTTGAAACTTATTAAACATGCTTTAGTCTATTAGGCTTGAATTAATTGAAGTCTTTTGAGACTTTTAAGCTATTGTGATAGCTTTATGGGAATCTTTAAGCTTTGCTTGATTCTCATAAATTCATTCTTATGTGTATTTTGCTTTTACTTAATCTTGTCGTGCGATTCTAGATAATTTCTTACTTTATGTATTTTGTAGTATAGTTTTGGTGTTGTTGTGTCTTTTTTTGATTATATCCTTGCTTAGTTTTCTTTTAAGTTTTAAAGTGATATGAAATCTTTAAGGTAATAGTAGAATCTAAAACGATATAGAATCTTGTAGTTTTTTATTGGATATTTAGATATTGACTTTATTGTAGATTCTGTGTTGTGTTTTATAAAATATTATAATCTTTACAAAGATTAATCGATTAATCTCACAATATTTTATGGTAAATAACTAAATAAAAATGATTGGATATAATTGCATGAAAAAGGAAAAAGAATGCAGCATACAAATCTAAATGAAGTGAGTATAACTATAGAATCCGCATTAGAATCATGGGATTTTGATAAGGTATATAGCTTATATAAAGAAAATATAACACAAGATTCCAATGATTTAAAAATGGATTTTTGTGTATTTCTACATGATATTGGGAAACTCGATGAACTATTGCAATTTATAAAAGCGGATTCTAAAAATAATAGCGACACATTGCAATGTCCACAATTTTGGGATAACGCTAAATTAAATTGGGGTGGGGTGGGGGGTATTGCCCTAACACAAACACATATAGAAGCAGACACAGCAACACTATATGAAGACTTTAGACTTAAACAAAAATTAAGTCCTAATTTTTTACTCAATAGATTTATTGCAGATGACGCTTTAACTGCTAATATCGCATTTTGCATTATGCAAAATTATATGAAGGATACAGACAATAAGATAATTCGAAACTATTTTCTTAAAAATACATTGCATTATTTCTATAAAGCAGATACAGCAAAACAACAAGAATTTTTTACTCCAAAAAACCCACCATCTTTTATAATATTTTTAAAACTAATTAATGACGAAAATGGTCTTGGTGCAGCACAATGTTATAAGGAATGTATAGGGCATTACAGAAATATATTACTTCAGCAATGTAAAGACTTATCCCATCTTATTCCACAAATAACTGCTAAACCACACACGGAATATAAAAAGTTTGCAATTTGTTTATATGGAATCTTGCGTGGCGATTATATAGCCACACTTGAAGATATTATTACAAACCTTGCTATACCCTTAAATGCTGATGTGTTTTTATTTACTTGGGATACATATCAAGTTTGGCCGGGGTTGTGCGGATGGGGAAATTGGGTATTGCGTATGCTAGAGCCAACATTTTATGAAGCTGTGCCATTTGAAATTTCATATCGTTCGCATTTTCCCAAGCTTTTCCCAAATGTATTTCAAAAGATTAATTCTGAATATAATGTAGCACTGGATATAAATGATATAAAAGATTTGCAAAGCAAATATCCTTGCCTCAAAACTTATGAAATTATCAATCAAGAACAAACGCAATATGAAGGTAAAGAATTAGGCGGTGGTTATCATCTTTACTATGGCATACATAGAGCAATCGAACTTATGAGGCAACATGAAATATCGCATAATATTACCTATGACTTCATTTTTACACTACGAAGTGATGGTGACATACAATATAAAGAAGGCAATCGAGAACAAATTTTACAAGATCTTCAAACGTGCAAATCTGATGAAATATTTGATACTTTAACTGATGATGGTAATAATAATATTACGATATATGGACCAAGAGATGTAATGCTTGCTCTTGGATCTTTGTATAATTTTATCAAAGCATTGCAAGTTGAGACTTATAAGGATATACGATACAATAATCACAATATGTCTTTTTTATATCTCACTATGTGTGGTGTGGTTAAAAACAAAACTGCATTAATCGACCAGCAGTATGGGCTAGGCAATAAGAGTCAAAAAGGAATGTTGTTCCCAGATATACAGCAAGAACTATTGCTAGATATAGAGACTTTGCGGCAAACATATGCCGTCAATTCGATTAAATTACAATCTTTTATAGAAGCATTTGAGATTCTAAAAAAGGTATATCCAAATACTCATTTAAACAAAGATGTAATTACTCAAAAAATAAATCATATGGATCCTATTCGAGAGGTAGGGGCACAAAAGGCAGGGTATAGTTGGTATGTGGCTGAAGAAGAAAACCGCTACATTCCCCCACAGGATTTAAAGCCTCTATTTAAGGTTATAAAATTCATGGGCAAATATTTTCCAAATGCAAAAGTGAGACGACAGGCTAGGCATTTCACTGATTTTTTCAACTTTTTATACAAAAAAGTTTATGGAAAACATTTGTAATTGTGTAGTTTTGACATTATCCTGCCCCCCCCTTTTTTTCAAATAATATAGAATCTTGTGGCTTTTGCTCCAGATTAGCTTTATATAGATTCTATATTGTGCTTATTTTTATTGCTTCTAAAAGATAATTTTATGATTATTAACATATATCAATTTTTATTTTAAAACTATTGTTTATTATTGCATTGCATTTTATTATAAAGGATTTTTGATGTTAGATAAACAAACAATAGAGATTGTAAAAAGCACAATACCGGTTTTAAAAACACATGGTGAAACAATCACAAAGGAATTTTATAGAATCTTATTTGATGAGTATCCACAAGTTAGAACTATGTTTGATATGACAAAGCAACAAAATGGTAAGCAGCCAAAGGCACTCGCCATGGCAATACTACATGCTGCAATGAATATTGAGAATCTAGATACAATTCATTCGCAAATAGAATCCATTGGCAAAACACATGTTAGATTAAATGTAAAGAAGGAGCATTACCCAATCGTTGGAGCATGTTTGATAAAAGCGATTGAAAATGTGTTGCAAGAAAATGCAACTAAAGAGATATTGCAGGCATGGGAGAAGGCATATCAAGAAATTGCAAATTATTATATACAAGTAGAAGAGAAAATGTATACCTTAAAAACAGAGTAGCCATACTATGCAGGTCATTATTGATAAAAATATGTTGCTACGCAATATATTTATTGTGGAATAGAGTAATCATTTTTATCCAATAATCCAGTATAATACCCATTTGCATTGCGATAAAACTACAAAAGCAAAAGCATAAAGGCTATATCATGCAAACATACTGGCTACATAAAAATACAGATAGCAAGATTCTTATACTCTTTTTTGCAGGTTTTGCAAGTCATTGCACGCATTACACGCATTTAGATTCTAAAGCCAATGTGCTTTTATTGCATGATTATACTGACTTTACATTTGATATAAATTTAGAGTTAGAGAAATATGATTCAATCTATCTTGTAGTCTATTCTATGGGGGTTAGCATAGCTGCTAGACTGCCTTTATCTCACATACCTTTATCTCGCAAAATTGCCCTTAGTGGCACAGAATCTGGCATAGATAAATTAAAAGGCATTAATCCTGCTATATTTCGCCATACGATAAAAAACCTTAATATAGATGACTTTAAAAGGGCTATTTTTGGGGAGAATCTAGACAGGACCAAAGATTTTCACTTCGCTTCTATCTCGCATTTAAAGGCTGAATTGCAATGTATTTATGATTTTTGCATGACTACACCACACACACCACTCACATGGGATAGAATCTATATTGCAAAAAATGACACGCTTTTTTTACCACAAACCTGCCACAAAGCCTTTGAAAATAGCAAAAGTGCAATATGCGAGTTGGCTTCATGGCATTATCCATTTTTTGCCTTTGATACATGGGAGGGGCTATGTGCTATCAATTAGAGCGTTTCTTAAAAGCCCAGCAAAGTTATAAAGACAACACGCCCATTCAAGCCTATATGCGAGATTGCTTACTCAATATGCTTTTAGACACAAAAAGAAAAGATTTTTCATATATATTTGAGTTTGGTTGTGGGCAGTGTGAGCTTACCTATATGCTGACTGAAAGGCTAGATTATAAGCAATATATTTGCAATGATATAAACGAGTATAAGGACATAAAGTTGCCGCAAAATACACAGAATCTTTGCTTTGATATGCGTAATATTACACGCACAGAGATTTACTCAAAAAAGTTTAATCTCATCGCTTCAAACGCATGTTTGCAATGGTTGCCTTTTGTTGAAACCTTGCAGAATCTAAAACATATTTTGCTTTCACAAGGCTTTCTACTTATTGGCACATTTGGTATTGATAACTTTAGAGAGATAAAAGAGATTACAGGCATAGGACTGCCTTATATAGAATCTTGCATTATAAAAAAGCATTTACAGAGTGATTTTGAGCTATTAGCATGGCATGAAGAGCGTATTTCTCTGTCGTTTGAAAGCCCACTTGAAGTCTTTCGCCATATCAAAAAAGGCGGGGTAAATGCCCTGCAAACACGCTTTATCAAAAAATCATGGCTGACACAATATACAGATTTTTATAACAACACACTCACTTATCATATCATCTGCTTCCTTGCTAAAAAACGCTAACTTTTAAAGATTCTAAAATGCTTTGGATTGTAATAATTCATAAGATAGATAGTAAAAATAGATATGATTCCCCCGATAATTGTGTGTGTTTGTGGCATCTCATCTAAAATCAGCCATGCAAATAAAAGTGTTGAAGGCGGCGTAAGCAGGGCATAAATCCCACCTTGTGTTACACCCAGCACATATAAGCCACGATAATAAATCGTTGTGGAAAAAGTCGTGCAAAAAAGTGCAGTAATAAGGGCTAGAATCCAAAAATTCATACCCAATTCCCCCAAAGGTGCAAGACCATAGTATAAAAAACTAGGCAGCAAAAAAAGTGCTGTGCAAAGACTAGAATAAAAGCTTAGCGATATAGCAGATACATATTCTGTTGCATAACGAGAGCTAATAATTAGCATAGCCCATGCTAATGCCGCAAGTAGAAAAATGACATTAAAAGGCATAAATATTGCACGCCAGTTTTCAAATAAATTAATGAGAAAAACACCTGCTAAGATTCCAAAAAATAACGCCCATTTTTCCCTTTTAAGCAATGTCGTTTGCTTCATAAAGCTATACAAAAACGCCGCAATAATGATTGGCAAAACCTCCGCGATAACCCCAGCACTCCCCGCATCACCATACAATAGCCCCATATACATAAGATAGCTATAAGCAGTGTTAAATATACCTGTAAGTAGCACAGGTATAAGAGCTATTTTTGGAATCTTAAAGGGGATTTTATAGATATACATAATCGGTAAAAAGCTAAGGCTTACGATGATAAATCGGATACATGAAGCTTGCTCGGGATTTAGCGTCTCACTCATAATCTTTGATAGGGGCCACACAAGTCCCCAACCCATCATAGCAAGTATCATAAGAATTTTCATAGAGATAACTCCAAAGCGTGATAGAAAGAGAATTTAGATTCTAAAATCGCAGTAAATAGTAATGCAGAAAAACTTAAATCACGCTTAAGAATCTAAGTTTTTAAATCGCATTTTTCTACATTGAAATAAACTTCTGCAAAGTAGCTAGAGTGTGTTATGTTTTATTAAATTTTTATGTCTTATTTGCAATGTTATGTATAAGAATATTTTAGCACTCATTAACTTGAAATCTAAGCTGCATTTAAATAAGCTAGGTTTGGATTGCCACAATATGCAATAAAAACGAAATTTTGTCATATTAAACGGATAAAATCGAATAAAACGCATTATAATACTTTCTACATTTATCTTAAGGGAGAAGTGGATATGAAAGGTTTTACCAAAGAAGATATGATTTGGGTGCTTAGTCTTTTTGGCACGGCGATTGGGGCTGGCGTTTTGCTATTGCCTATTAATGCTGGTTTGGGTGGGCTGATACCGCTTTTTGTGATTTTAATACTTGCTTATCCTATGACTTATTTAGCTCACAGAGGGCTTTGTCGCTTTGTGCTTGGTAGCGATAAACCTAGTGATGATATCACTTTTGTTGCTGAAACTTACTTTGGCAGGGGCGGTGGCTTTTTGGTTACACTTTTGTATTTTTGTGCGATTTTACCTATTTTGCTTGTATATAGCGCAAACCTTACAACGACACTAGAGCAGTTTTTTGTCAATCAACTGCATTTAGACGCGCCAAATAGGCTTATAAGCTCATTTATAATTGTTGCATTACTTGTGCTTGTGTCTATCTCTGGCTCTAATATCGTTACAAAAGCGATGAGTATGCTTGTATTTCCTTTTGTATTAATCCTTATTGCGATTTCACTTTTTCTTATACCGCATTGGAATGGGGCTTTGTTTGCACATCTTAGCCTAGATTCTGTTGTCGCTGATATGAAGGGTTCAAACTTTTGGCTTACACTTTGGCTTGTGTTTCCTATCTTAGTTTTTAGCTTTAATCACTCGCCAATTATTTCTTCACTTGCATGTCATTGTAAGGAAAAATACCCTGATTGTGCAGAGAAGAAGTCTTCACAAATTATTTCTTATGCGGTTATTATGATGGTTGTGGTGGTTATGTTTTTTGTATTTTCATGTGCGTTATGCCTTAGTCCGCAAGACTTTGCAAACGCTAAGGCAGAAAATGTAAATATTCTTACTTATATCGCAAATAAATATCCAGAAGCTACATTTCTAGCGTATGTATCGCCTATTGTTGCTTTGATCGCTATGAGTAAAAGCTTTTTGGGGCATTATTTAGGCTCACAAGAGGGCTTAAATGGTGTGCTTTATAAGGCATCAAATGGAAAAATTACTGGCAAACTTGCAAACACACTTACCGGTATATTTACCTTTCTTATCGCATGGTATGTGGCATATAAAAATCCTAGTGTCATTGGCATTATAGAATCTATTGGCGGTCCTGTGCTTGCTATCTTGCTATTTATCATGCCTGTATATTGCATTTATAAATTTGATGTGTTAAAGAGGTTTAGAAATCCAATTTGTGATGGATTTATCGTAGTTATGGGGCTTATAGCAATTTCAGCGGCAATTCATGGATTGCTATAATATCAATAGATAAGGGGCGTGCATGAGTAATTTAAATATTTTTAAAATCGGTGTAGGACCATCATCATCACATACTTTAGGACCATTAATAGCAGGGAATCTTTTTTGTAAAAAGCTAGATTCTGTGTTGCAAGATGTAGAACGAGTCGAAGTAAGCCTTTATGGCTCTTTATCACTTACAGGCAGGGGACACTTAACGGATAGGGCAGTGATTTGGGGATTAAGCAATGTGGAGGCAAGATCGTTAAAAGCAAACTTGCAAGCAGAGATAAATGAGAAAGCACTCAATCAAAATAAACTCAATCTTTGTGGTAAAAAAGAGATTGCATTCTCTTATGATAGAGATATTATCTTTTCTAATGACTTTTTAGAGTTACATGAAAATGGCATGTGTATAAAAGCCTTTGATTCTAGTAATAAAGAGATTGCAAATCAAGTGTATTATTCTGTTGGTGGTGGTTTTGTAAAGACTGAAGAGGAATTAAAAGAAGGCGATATGGAATCAGATTCTAATAATATAGATATGAGTATTGAAAATGCTACAAAAGCCTTGTATCTGTGCGATGAAAAGCAGGTTAATCTCGCACAACTCTCACTGATGTATGAATTGCAATTTAACACAGAAGAATACATAAAGGCATATTGCCTTGAGATTTGGCAGGTTATGCAGGAAGTGTATGAAAATGGCACAAATCCTACGCAAGAGTATCTACCCGGAAAGCTTCATTTACGCAGACGCGCAAAAGGGTTGCATGAAAGAGTGAAAGCTACAACAGATCCTATGGGTATAATTGATTTTATCTCGTTGTATGCAATAGCCATTGCTGAAGAAAACGGCAGCGGTGCAAAAGTCGTTACCGCCCCAACAAATGGTGCATGTGCGGTTATACCTGCTGTTATGTTGTATCTTAAGAATCATACAATAGGATTTGGTGATAAAGAGGCGATCGACTTTTTACTCACTGCCATGCTTATTGGCTCATTTTACAAGAAAAATGCAAGTATAAGCGGTGCAGAAGCAGGCTGTCAAGCAGAGATAGGCTCGGCAAGCTCTATGGCAGCAGCAGCAATGGCAAGTGTGCTTGGCGCAGAAGCAAGAGTCGCATGTAATGCCGCAGAAATGGCAATGGAGCATCATTTAGGGCTTACTTGTGATCCTGTTGGTGGGCTAGTGCAGATTCCTTGTATTGAGAGAAACGCATTTGGTGCGATTAAGGCGATTTCAGCGGCTCGCATGGCAATGACAAGAAAAAGCATACCGATTGTAAGCCTTGATGAAGTGATTAAAACCATGTATCAAACAGGCAAAGATATGAATGCAAAATATAGAGAAACTTCACTTGGCGGTTTAGCAAAAACACTCTCAAGCGTGTGTTAATATTTGATTCAAGATTCTGTCTATGAAGCTTTTCGTGTTTTTTAGTTTATAGAATCTAATGTTTTAGAGAATGCGTAAATAGTTATATCGTGCTTTTTGAATGTTTTGCTGTAAGGAATCTAGACTTAGAATCTTATTTACAACTCTAAGTCTCTATGTATAAATGTAGCAAGACTTCTTTTTAAGGCTATTTAAGGGTGTAAACTTATAGCCCCTATGTTGCTAGTTAGGTTTTGAATAAAAACCCATATAGATTAAAACGCAGGGACAACTTCACCTTTATAAGTATCTTCTATAAATTTCTTTACCTCTGGGCTTTGTAGCGCTTTTTTCAACTCTAAAATATCTGGTTTATTCTCATCGCCAGCACGCACTACAAGGATATTAGCATAAGGTGAGCGAGAATCTTCAACAGCGATTGTATCCTTGCTTGATAAGCCATTTTGCATAGCAAAGTTACCATTAATCACAGCAAATGCTACATCATCAAGCATTTTAGGTAAAAGAGCTGCTTCTGCAGTTATTATCTTTAGCTTCTTTGGATTCTTCTTAATATCACGCAGTGTTGCGGTTAGATTCTTAGGGTCTTTTAGCACAATCACGCCATTATTATGTAAAAGTATCAAAGCCCTTGCTGCATTTGTAGGGTCAGAAGGGATAGCAATCTTTGCACCACTTTGCAATTCATCAAGCTTTTTTAGCTTCTTTGAATACACACCAAGCGGCTCTACATGCACTTGTCCAACACTTACTAGATTGAGATTTTTATCCTTATTAATCTTTTCAAGGTAGGGCAAATGCTGCATAAAGTTTGCGTCTAAAGATTTGTCTGCAAGGGCTAGATTTGGCGTTACATAATCTGTAAATTCCACGATTTTTAGCTGGACTCCCTTTTTATCTAACATAGGGATAACCGACTTTAAAATCGCAGCATGTGGCACGGGTGTAGCACCCACTTTCACCTCTCCTGCAAACATTGTTTGTAACGAACCTAAAGCTAAACCTGCAACTAATATGCTTGTGCTTACAAATTTTCTCATAACTGCTCCTTAATAATAAAATAAGCGTATATTCTAGCACAAAAACCAAGATTTATTTCATGCAAATTTTACAAACGCTACATTACTTTAAGATACATATATGAAAAATAAGGTTATAGAATCTTATTTTGTTACAATTTTAGATTCTGTTGTTGTTTTTTTGCCATATTTTACCCCTTGTTTGATGTAGAGATTATGCAAAGACTTGTGATATTTAACACTTGCTTATAAGCTAAGATTCTCAACAAGCCACGCATTATACGCATTTTCAGCCTTTGCTTCAAAAGATAGTATCTCTGGGACTTCATAGCTATGATGAGAGCAGATTAAAGATTGTATTTTTTCATAGCATTCTGGCAAGGTTTTTAAAATCAGCAAATATTCCTTGTCTTTGCATAGATTTCTTTTACCTTTTGAATCTTTCCAAACATAATGACTTTTTATCTTAAAATACTGCCCACAGGCAATAAGGCGAGATTCTAAAAGAATCTTAATAAGATTTTTTGCTTCCTTTTTTGTGGGCGTTGTGGTGTGGATAATTAGCATAAACTTCCTTTATAAAAATATTAAAGTATTATAACCTACTCTTTAAAAATTGCTCCACTTGCAACAGCCCTTAAAGTCTTGTATGAGATAAGCACCACCGCAAAAAATGCCATCACAAGCCCCAAAATCCCCAAAAGTCCATAAAAGCACTTAAAATCAATCATATATAAATCAAAACTCGCTATCCCAAAGGCACACAGCGGAAAGGTAAAAGCCCACCACGATGGTGTAAAGCTAAGCTTAGTAAAGATATTACCCAGACTTAAAAGCAATAGCACGAAAAACAACGCTACATTAAAACCCACAAAACTCAACGCATTATGGAATCCAAAAAGACTATGAAAATCCACCACAAAAATGCTAGGTGGTGCGATAAAAATAAAAAGTGTGGGGATAAATTTAGATTCCAAACTCTGCTCAAAGATTAACCGCTGCATTATCATCGCACTGAGTAGAATCCAAAAAAAGCAACCGATAGAAAAGAAAAAGAGTAATAATTCCTTTGGTGCGTTGATTAAACCACCACTCAAAGGCACGATTAGATTCCCTACAATTGGTATAAACCACGCAGGGGATAGCAAAGCACTCTTCATACTCTCTTTAAACCAAAAAGACATTACATATAAACTAAGCAGGAGTTGCAAAGCACTTGCCACATAAAAAAGCCCCAAAATCCCTTGCCATAGCAAATCTACTCCACTACTTAAATCACTCCAAAATGCCACGATGATAAGCATACTGATAGGAATGCTTGATAGGAAGTTAATCTTTACTTGATGCTTTAAATCCGCTTTAAACGCATTGAAATGATAAAGCATTTTTGCACCATAGCACACAAGCAAAAGGGCGAAAATAGCCACTGCCAACACCGCAAAGCCATACGCCCCCCACCATAGAAATGGTGCGACTGCCCCTTGCCAGCTAGAATCTAGGCTAGATTCTAGTGCGTTTGCTCCGCTATGAAGTGTTGTGCTATTAAAGGACGCATTTGCAAGTGCCACGCTACCAAAAACCACACTTGCTTTCTTTAGCACAAGGCTAAGTCCGCCTATCCCCATAACTGAAGCAAATAAGGCAATAGGTAAATTAGCGAGTTTAGATTCTGCCGATATAGCATTGTGTGGCTCTTTCATATTAGATTCTACTTTGATTTGGCTTGTAGAATCTGGGCTAGATTCTGTATTTACATTTTGCATAGCTTAGTCCTTATTTTGTGTGGATTCTGTGTTAGATACTTCGCCTAAAGGCTCAGTATGACAAGCGGTTGTTTTAGAATTTATATTGTTTTCTGCTACTTTATCCCTAGCCATTTTCACCCCCTCTTGCCACAAGCTATGTCGCTCCACAATGTAAGCTGAATCTACCCTGCCACTAAACATTGCCCTTAAAAGTGGGCGATTTGCCTTGAAAATGAATGCTGCTAAATGCCCGATGATTCCAAGTATGATGAGAAATATTCCAAGATTATGCAGTTGCGCACTCCATAGATACAAACTATCGCTTATATTCCACCCAGCAAGGTTTTTAAGCGTTTTAATTAAGCCGGTAATGATTAAAAGCAGCAGCACAAGCCCGATGAAAAAATATGCTAGTCTTTGCTCAGGTAGATATTTTTCACTCTTTGGTTCTTGCCCACCAAAAAGCATAGCCTTAATAATCTTTAGGCTTTTTACTCCATCGCCTTTTTTTGGAAAAATATCAAACTCTGCCCTTGCAATATGAAAATACAGATGGAATGCCACAAAAAATATGAGTCCAAAAGCTCCTACATAATGCAGCATAAGACTTATATGATAATCTCCACTCCACGCCATTAAAGGCAGCTCATTTATCATATACCGCTTTGACACAGGCATTTGGAAAATCCCACTTGCAATCAAAATAAATGTGCTAAATGCCACGCCCCAATGCACGATACGATTTTGCAGACTTTGACGCAATATCATAGATTCTGTTTTCATAATTTATCCTTTCTTTATATTCTTTTTAGATTTTGCCACAGCGATTGCCCCAGCGACTACACCAATAAGTGGTGCGGCTAACACACCTTTAATAAGGGCAGAATCTTCACTCACAAAGTTTTTTACCACCACATTCATATGCGGTCGCCCCATCTTTTGACTTTTAGAATCTAGCACACCATCTTCCTTGCCATACTTTCTAGCAATCGCTTCATCAATCTTTGTAAAATCAATTGAAGAGATATAAAAGGTGCTTGTGCCACCATTTTGTGTGTCTCCATAAATGAATTTACCTTCATTTTTCGCTTCTTCTACAAGGGCTAGAATCTTAGCCTTATCATCAAAAATGATCGCTTCTTTAGGGCATTGTGTCTCACACGCAGGTTTTTTACCCTGTGCGAGTAAATCCGCACACATATCGCATTTAAACATCGCTCCACCACCAGCAAGTTTTGGGGCGATTTTAAGATAGATTCCAACTCCAGCTTGTCTTTGCGGTATCCCCCACGGGCAGACATCACGGCATTTTGCCCCGCCAAAGCAGTAATGCTCATCAATATTTACAGCATTATTATCATCTTTACCGATAATCCCAAAAGGGCAGATTTTTTGACAAGTCGGGTCATCGCAATGCATACAGCGGCGTGGGACAAACACCTTTTTAGAATCTATCTCTAGCTCTTCTACAAAAGTCCAGTTATATGGACTTAGGCGTGATATATCATCTCTATTTTTAGAATAATCTTCATAGATTTTACGCGGGAAATATTGCGGAATGTCTTTTATCGGCTCGGGGAATCTAGCGGCATTTTTCTCTTTACACGCATTCACGCATTGTGGCATTTCATAGCCTTTGCAACCATCGCATTTATCAAGGTTTATAATACTTGCCTTGCCTTTAGTCTTGCTAAACTCACTTGAATCTATAAGCGATCTTGTTTCTTCTTTGCCCTCTTTTGTAGAATCGCTAGGTTCAGCATTTGCTCCAGCGACTAGCACAGGGGTGAGTGCTAGGGATTTTAAAAAGTTGCGTCTTTGCATTGAACTAACCTTTTTGAGATATAATTTTCTAGCATTGTATGCAAGTTTGAACGCTTTGTGTGTAACTTTATCACAAAAGGAAAATATGCAACCACTCACTAAAGACACCTTGATACAAATCAATACCACAATATGTGGCGATGAGAGAAGCCTTGAAGTATTGCATAATAAGGGCATTGTAAAAACATACACAAAGGGATATAGAATCTACCCTGATAGCGATGAATTGCTAGGCTTTTTGTATGTTTTAAGTGGGAAAGTTCGCTTTTTTAGCGTATCAAGTAATGCTAAGGAAATCACCATTTTTACCATAAGCGATAAGGAAAGCTGTATCATCTCTACAAGCTGTATTTTATCAAACATTAAGGCTGATGTGGTGCTTGAGTTTATGGAAGATTCTAGCGTGTTTATTCTGCCAAATAAGATTTTTGAGACACTCACACAGAGTAATGAATCTATTATGCGTTTTAATCTATCTTTAGTCTCTAAACGCCTAAAACAAGCCTTTGATACCATTAATGATGTAACCTTTAAAAGTCTCAAAAATCGCGTAGTAAAGTTTCTACTAAGTAACGCTAAAAATAACCGCGTAGAAGCAAGTCAAGAGAGCATAGCAAACAATATCGGCAGTGCCAGAGAGGCAGTTACAAGAGTGATAAAAGAGCTAAAAACACAAGGGCTAATTGAGACAAATCGCAATGAGATTGTGCTTAAA
>NZ_JMKW01000021.1 GCF_000686565.1 Helicobacter bilis ATCC 51630 | reverse complement strand
AGAATCTAAAATCTCTCGCTCAATCTTTAGAAGTTCCCTTGCTGATTGCATTCCTGCATTGTGTGGGTGCTGCCATAAAAGCTCTTTTGTCTCTTGCAATTGAAGCTGTGTATTCTTGTGTGAATTGTGTGTATGTGCTGTGTTTGTGTTTAAGCTACTCTGTTGTGTGTCTTTTAAATCACAAGAGTTAAAAATCTCCTCACAAATCTCTTGTATCTGTGAAAAATGTTTTTGCGAAATCCTTTTGCCTATCCTATCAAGTGCTTTAAATGTCCAAATAGAATCTCACTCTATATCTGCCATATCATAACCGCTTAAATCCATATCATTATCAATAGTTAGCACAGGCTTACCCTGCAAACACACAAAGTCAAATATCACACTTGAAAAATCAGAAATCATCATATCCGCCCTTGCGAATGCATAAATATTAGGCGTGTCTTTATCCCATTCTACATTGCTATAATCTTTTAACGCTTCTTGTAAGTGTTGTATATTTGCTTTTTCACTTGGTGAGATATAGCTTTGTGGATGAGGGCGGATAATGATGTGATAAGAGCTTTTGGCTAAAGGCAGAAGTAAGTCTAAACCATATTTATTAAGCAGGGTTTCCTTGCCCCAAGATGGTGAAACAAGTATGGTTTTTGTGCTATTTTTTGGAAAAGATTCTAAAGCATTTGCTTGTAAAGATAACTCATCAAGGTAAGTAGAACCTGTAATAGCAATATGCTTTCTTTTGACATTATGTGCAGATTCTATATCACGGATAAAGTCTTCTTGCACCTCATTTGCTACTAATACAGAATCAAAATAATCCACTCCAAACACACGATAAGTCATAGGGGAAAGCGAATGCACGATATGGCAGTAATGCGCTACGCCGCGATTGCGTTTAATATGTAAGACATCAAGTCCGGGAGTGGTAAGCACCAAAATATCAGCACGAAGTCTATTTAAAAGATTATAAGCTTTATTGCCCTCACCAATGTAGATAAACTCGCCATTTTTTGAAAGGCTAGATTCTAAGCCCTTGCTAGAATCTAATCTATTGTTAGAATCTAATCGCTTAAGGGCTGGGTCGTTTTGTGAGGAAGTGTAATAAGTGTAGGGGTGTTTTAAAGAATCTAGTGCATCTAAAATAGGCTTAAAAGTGCCATAGTATTGAGGACATTCAGCATAAAAGACTAGATTCTTATGAGATTGCCCCCTCCGTAGTTGATGTGGCTGAAGTTAAGGGATTGTATGTGCCAAAAGAGATGATTTTATAAAATAAATTTTTAATAAAAAACAAAGCTGAAGCAAAGAGTGCTACGATTGAAGAAAGCAATAATGAACCACTGCCCGGGTCAAGATAGGCAAATGCTATGCTAGGTGATAGGCATAGCAGAATAAAAAATGAGAGAATGGGTTTCATGTAAGTTTTTCCTTAGATTAAAATATAAAAAGTAAAATGCAATACACTATGGCATAAAGACAACATTCTATTTCTTTAAAATTAGCAAAAAAGTTATGTATTATAGCAAAAAAATTAATACTTCATGCAATTTGATTATTGCAGACTGTTGTGTTAAAAATTACAGATTAGCACTTAGATAAAAATATTTATTCCCGTGCATAGAATAAGTAATTACATTATGGTTCAATAGTTTCTTATTATATCACATAGAAACCCAATGCGTAAAAACATATAAGAAACTAAACATTCTCATTGTTTCTATGATAAAACTTACCACCGATAGTGCATATTAACACCATAAAAGCTACCAAAGCGATCGGCACTAATTTCAGGCGTTACGATAAATCTTGTTTGTGGGTTATATCGCGTAGTAAAGACATACGCCCAGCCCCATGCGATTGCACTGCCGATTGCGACTTGCCAAATCGTGTGTTTTTTAGCATATACGCGAGATGCTGCGGTAACCACGCCAAGCCCTATAAGTGGCAATGCAGGTTTCCAACCATAGCGATAATACACAAAACCAGCGGCACTAAATGCACCACCAGCATGTCCGCTAGGCATACCTTTATAGTCATCACAGCAAGGTCGTTTTGCAAAATCTATGCTTGTGCCATTGAGATGAGCGTATTCAAACCCCCTTTTGATAAGCTCTATTGTGCCTTGTGTGGCAAGAGAACCAGCGGCAAGTTGAGCTGCCCCCTCATAATCACGCATACCAAGACTAACGATTAACACGCCAAATGGCGCAAGTGTCAAGATATCGCCTAACTTTTCAAACTCATCTCTGGCTTGCATATTTTGTGTAAATATGAGTAAGCATATGCATAAAATCTTTTTATATGTTTTAGATATAGACATTTATCACCTTATTCATTCCAATTTTTAGAATCTACTTTGCTTTTATGTGCGTAATCTTTTTGCATTGCAAATCGCGTTGTGCGATGATCTCATCAAGTGTTGTGCTAAAAAGTGAGCCTTGACATTTGACCTCATATTGTGCCACTAGCTTATAAAAATCATCGTAAGATTCTATAATGCCATTCATAAAAGCATAGTGTTTTAACTCGCGTAAATCATAAATTGCATTGGCATTTGAAGCTATATTTGAAATTATAGATTGCAATGTAGTTTTTAGAGCTTCTTTGCTTTTTACATGCTTAAAATCCTTTGTGTAGAAAAATAAAAATTGCTCTTGATTTTGCACATTTGCAAACTTTTCTCCATAGTATTTTTTATATGGATTCTTAGTGAAAGACTGCAATGTATAACCTGCTATCTCCCCATCACATGGATATTTTCTTGTTGTAAGTAATGAATGTAAAGTTTTTACATATTGCTTATTAAAGCCACATGTAAAAGTAATGTTAAGTTCTGGGATATTAGCTATTTTATAAGAGTCGTTTAACTCTTGTAGTTCGTTGATAGCCATGCTAAATGTTTCTTTTTTGGGAAGCATTTTTGCAATCTCTTTTACTTCTTCTAAAAATATTTTATCACTCTGCACATAAGCATATTTAATCGTATAGTTTGATGAATTTTTAAAAGTATCTTGCATGACATTCATGCAGGAACTCAAACACAAACAAGCCAACACAATAACACAAAAATGTAATATATAGAACTTTGTTTTAATAAAATGTAAAATCATAAAAAACCTTATGCAGTAAGAAGTAGGTAATAATCAAAACTAGATTTTGTTGATTCTATCGCAAAAACTTCGTTATTTATATATTCTCAAGGCTAAATTCGCCACAGATTCCTGCAAAAAGGGCTTTTTCAAAGATTCTATATGCTTGTAATAGCTTAAAATCAAGATTATAATCATTAGAATGCAAGGTAAAGGAATGCTCTAAAGACTCATCTAATATCCAAAGAAAAGATTCTCTAAACTCTAAGCTAAATTGCGCTATCGCATTTTCAGTTTGCCCGATATACCATAAAGCATAGCTTTGATAAGACATATCAAGCAAATCTTTGACACTTTCGCCCTGCTTTGCTTCAATCAACCCAATAAGGGAAGAATCAAGCGCATAAATAGGCACAAAAGGGCGTTTTGTATCAATCGTATTTAATCTATTTAGAATGTAGTGTTGTAACCACGCGCTCTTTTTATCCGTGCAAAGCAAAAATGTGCCACCATTAAGTAAGAAACTAATCGCTCTTGCTACAAGCGGCGTCCAGCCATTACGATCAATCTCAAGCCATTGCAATGGCATACGATTAAGCTTATCCGCATCTTTTCTCAATGTATGCAACATCCATTCATTAATATTTGTCAAATGCTATCCTTTCAAATGCTTTCTTTAAGTAAAGATTCTATATTTTATTTATTGTTTGCATATATCATACCAGTAGTCACCACCTATTTCAAATTCATCTATTTCATTAGTTAATCTTGTAAGGTGTGCGTTTGCTTGCCAGATAAGCTTTTTTCCTTTATCATAAAATTTTACAATGCTATTTACCTTGCCATTTGTATATGGGATTTCTGCAAGTATATCTCCACTCGGATAATAATGTTTCTGTATACCATCTTTTTGATCACTTTTGTATGATGTTTCAACCACTAAATTTCCACTAATAACATTATATACTTTTGTTATACCATGCCTTATTCCGCTTTTAAATGTTGATTCTTGAAATAGATTGCCCTCATAATATGATTTATAAATGCCATCTATTTTTCCATTTTTATATATTATTTCATACTTAAGGTTTCCGCTTTCATGATATGTTTTTTCCATACCATGTTTTACTCCATTTTGATATAGTGTTTCTTCTTTTAAATTTCCACTATCATAGTATTGTTTCTCAACACACCCTGCTTTTTTATCCTCTTCGCTTTCACACTCTTTTAGATTATCTGCATGTAAAAACGAAAAAGAAGCAACACTACACAAAATCATTGATAAAAACAGATTTTTACCCATAAGTTTCCCAAATCTCACAAACCTATCCCTTAACTTATAAATAAAACTAGAAATAAAACTAGCATTCTACAAAAAACAGATACAAATATCAAGCAAAATATATAGAGATTAAAGGTTTAGATCTAAGATTTACTAGATTCTATGGAATTAGATTCTAATTTACCAAAATCTAGATTCTATAAAAATAAGATGTTTTAACTGCGTCTCAACATGACGAGTGATAGATTCAAAAAACAAGTTTTTTGCAATCTACATATCCCCAGAGTATCACTTGAGACAGGGGATTTGTAAGCAATAAGTGCAAGATTCTAACTTAGGGGAGCCAATAAAGTTGCGTAGAATCTTTCTAAATATCTATAGAATTCTGTGTATTAAGACAACCTTATCTCTAGTGCAGAATCTTATGTGATCAACATGAGGTAAAGAGAATGTAATCCAAAAAAGCTTTTGCATACAAAAGATTGTATAAATGGATTTCATATTTTAAAAGAATCTTTCTATCTCAACCTTTCTTTATCTAGCATGACTGGGTAACAAACGATATATAAAACCATATCATACCAAGAATGACATGCAATTGCCAAACAACACTTAACAAAATTTTTGTATCATTCTAACCATGATATTTTAAGCTCACATAAAGGACATATATGGCGAAACTTTGGGCTGGCAGGTTTCAAACAGATGCAAACACTTTGCTTGATGAGTTTAATGCGAGTATTCCATTTGATAAAAATCTATGGGAAGAGGATATTCAAGGCTCTATCGAACACGCAAAAATGCTTTATTCTATTGGGCTTTTAGACATACACGAGCTAGATTCTATTACACATGGATTGCAAGAGATAAAGCAAGAGATTATGCAGGGTAATTTCACTTTTTCCTTGCAAGATGAAGACATACACATGGCAATAGAGAAGGCTTTGAGTGAAAAGATTGGCGATGCGGGGAAGAAGCTACACACAGCACGCAGTAGAAACGATCAAGTAGCCCTTGATTTTAAACTCTATTGTAGAAAGCAGAATCTTGTTATACAAAAGCTATTAATCGAGCTTATAGAATCTCTTCTTTCAATAGCACAGCACCACACAAACACCATAATGCCCGGTATGACACATTTGCAACACGCACAGCCCATAAGCTTTGGTTATCATTTAGTGGCTTGGTGTGTTGGGCTGAAACGCGATATTGAGAGATTGCAATCAAGTATGCAAAGAAGCGATGATTGCCCCTTAGGGAGTGCAGCCCTTGCTGGCACGCCCTATGGCAATGAGAGAGAGAATCTTGCCTTAAGTTTGGGCTTTAAAACAGCGAGTCTAAATGCTATGGATTCTGTTGGGCAGAGAGATTTTGCCCTAGATATATTGTATGATATTGCTATGGTTATGCTACATGTTTCACGCATGGCAGAAGAGCTTATTTTATGGAGTAGCTATGAGTTTGGGTTTGTAACTTTTGCTGATAGTTTTGCGACTGGAAGCTCTATCATGCCACAGAAAAAAAACCCCGATGTAGCCGAGCTTTTGCGGGGTAAAACAGGTAGAGTTTATGGGAATCTTATGGCATTATTAACCACTATGAAAGCACTTCCTTTTGCGTATAATAAGGATATGCAAGAGGATAAAGAAGGTGTGTTTGATTCGGTGCAAACTGCAATCATTAGCCTTAAGATTCTAACAGAAAGCATGAAAACTCTTACAATTAATACCGAGAATATGCGTAAAATGTGTGAAAAGGGGCATTTAGTCGCAACAGATTTAGCAGATCTTTTAGTAAAAGAGTGTCATGTCCCTTTTAGAGAAGCCCATCATATTACAGGTGTATGCGTGCAGTATGCTGAATCTTGCGGCAAGGATTTAAGCAATATTGAGATAGATTCACTCTGTGAGGTGCTAGAAAAAGAGCTTAAAAATCTTGTAACGCAAGAAGGCAATATGGAATCTATTGTAACGACAATATCAAGTGAGAGCTTAAAACTTGCCCTAAATCTAGAGCATTCTATGCAAAGGCGAAATAGTCTTGGAGGATGTGGGAGCGATGAGGTAAAAAGACAGATTCATATATTATTACAATGGCTAAGATCTATCGCATAGCTTAGGTTATAATATGGCACTTCAATATTTTGGACACTATTTTAATCTGCTAGATCAAATGCCCCTAAGCCTTGAGAGTTTTCATACACAATTAAGCAATGTCTTACCTGAATATGGCACGCTTGAATGCGAAACGCTGCTTGAAGTAATGATTGGCTTACATGCACCACTTTATAGAGTGGGTGATATAGAATCTAGCGATTATATTATTGACACAACAATAAAAAATATTAATCTCAATGAAGCAAAACTATGCTTTGTGGATATAGAGACGACATCGGCAAGTGTGAAAAATGGGCAAATCATCGAAATCGGGGCAATAATCGCACAAAATGGAGAGATACTAGACACTTTTGATACGCTTGTGTATAGCCCATTTGTGCCAGAGGATATTATCGATCTCACAGGCATAGATTCCTATATGCTAGAAGATGCACCACGACTTGAGCAGGTATTAAAGCAGTTTCGCGCATTTTTAGGTGATAGCGTATTTGTCGCACATAATGTTTCATTTGATTACAACTTTATCGCAGAAAGTCTGCATGAATATGATATGCCACCACTCTTTAATCCCAGATTATGCACGCTAGACCTTAGTCGTAGGACTATCGTATCAAAAAAATACGCATTAGCCTATCTCAACGATATGTTAGGTATAAACACAGCACAAGCCCATAGGGCTTATGCTGACGCACTAACCGCTTTTAGACTATATGAAATATGTATGCAATCACTCCCAAAAGAAGTAAAAACCCTGCAGGAACTCATCGCCTTTTCAAAAGGAAAGATTGCATATCCACAAAGAGTTGCGGGGAAATAAATATAGAAATATTATACCATGCAATCAAAGTGGCATATATTGCAAGAATTCCATTGCAAAACTTTCATATAATTTTGCTATAATTCACACCTTATAAGCGATAAAAGCAAGGTTGTTATAGAATATGTTTGAGTGATTTTAAGTATTGCACATATTTGTCTCACAAAGAGTTTTAAAGATAAATAGGTGTGCAATGTATTTTCTCAATATCATACAAATAGGGTGATGCGATTAGTGGCCACTTTACACACAAAGGTAAATGATGACAAATATACATAAATCCGTTTGGATTACTTTTATTTTATTTAGTGTTTTTTTATTTAGTGTTAATTATGTATTTCCTACACAAAGTGATGATTTAGGTGCTGGTTTTGGGGGATTAGATGGTGCTATAAGCATGTATATGAGTTGGAATGGGCGATTTGGTGAGTTACTTAGAACAGCTTTTATTGGCGCTCTTGCTCCAACACTATTTTTTAAGATAGCAAATACCTTAGTTGGAGTTGTGTTTTTGCTTGCATGGTTTGTAATTCTTTATGCAAGATTGCCAAGGAGTTTTAATGACAGCGTAGTGCTTGCATTAAGCGTGTTATGTATTTTGTTGTTTGGTGCGTTTGGCTCAATATTTGTATGGGCTGCTGGTGCGCTTAATTATCTTTGGGCTTACACATTAGTATTGCTTGTTTGCATACCTTACAGGCTTTTTTGGCATAACTATTTTATATATAATACTACCCCCCCCCCCCACAGATTCTAATATTGATTCCATTTTTTATAGTAAGCTTTTTTGCTGGAATGTCAAATGAGATTACAGGCATTATTGTTGTTATTATTCATATTTGCTTACTCTTTTATGCAGTCTTTATCGCAAAGGTTAGATTACCATTTTGGTATTATGCTGGAGTGATTTTATTTGTATTGGGTTTTTTAGCATTGTATCTATCACCCGGTCATGCGAAGAGAGCGGCGTTATTTGTAGAATTAGAGATTGAATATTATTCCATTGGTGACTTTTTACATATGAGTTTATATGAAAAACTTGCAAGAATCAGTCATGTTATGAAATCCACAAGCACAACCCTTGTTACATTTGCATGTTTATTATTATGTTTTTTATACACTCAAATTAAACAAAAACAATGGCAGCACATTGGTGTAATACTCTTATTTGCCGTGATTTTTATTGCAGTCTTTTCTATACCTACCTTGCATTTTATTAAACATCTTGTTGGCGCATGTTTGTTTATTGTGATATGCTATTACGCTTCGGTTGTCTATAAAAAGGATGACAATATGGAATTATCTAGGTTGTATTTTTATGCTTTTTTACTTTTTATTTTTTGTCATATATGTCTTTTATTGACACTGCAGGTGAATATCCCGCCTAGGGCCCGTCTCTTTGTGGTTCTCATAGGGATTGTTGGGTTTTTAATTATTTATAAAGTCATAGAAAATTTGTTTTACAATCACGAGAAAAAGTTTCAATATGCAATCTTATTGTTTAGCTTTCTTTATGGAGGTTTTGTCTTGAGTGCATTTGTTGATATGCGTATAAAATGGGAAAATATGGCAACTTATATAGAGACACAAAAGGCACAGGGGATAGAAGATATAGTGGTAAGCCCTAAATATTTTCACAGCTTTTATAAACGCTATGGAGATTGGCAGAATCCAACCGATAAAGCCGATGAATTTCCAAATCCAAGTTATGCAAAGCATTTTGGCGTGAAAAGCTTTGTGGTTAAAGATGATTAAGTAACTCAGTCTTTGGAGGAGGAGAGTCTTTTATAGCCCTTATTTTCTTAATATAATTGAAAATATTGAGGTGGGTTTTATAAATCCCAAACCTACTTAATCTATTTTGGGCAGGCAAAATAACATAACTTCATCTGTTGGATGGAAAACAGAAAGTTTTGCAATAAAAAAGCTATACCCAAGATCCCAAGAATCTATGAGTTCTTTTGTATCAAAAAATTGCTCCGCATTATGATATATTGCAATGATTAATATAGGTCTGTGTAAATATATGGTTTCCTTTGCCCCAAGCAAAGCCTTAATTTCTGCCCCCTCAATATCCATTTTAATTAATCCAATCTCTAAATGAGAATCATGCAAACTAGATTCGGTGGTTATTTTTGGGGTATTACCCCCCCCCCCCATTGTTTGCAATTAGCATAGAATCTAGTCTTACAGATTGTTCTGTATTGCAATTGGACACAGCAAGATTGAAGGCAGAAGCGTTTATATTGTATTTTTTAATATTTTCGTTTAGCTCATTAAAGCACAAAGTCTCCATCTCAAAACTCACGATTCTATATGGGTTATATTTAGCAAAACAGAACGCACTATCGCCATTTGCCGCTCCCACATCTATTATGGTTTTATTGTGAATACGACTTGCAATATAGTGTGTTGGAAGCAGTTTAATGCCATTATGATAATAATATACTTCACTCATAAAGTAGTTAGATAATGGATACTCTGACCACATCTTGTTATCTAGAATCTCTTTTTGCAAAGCTAAATCTCTTTGTGAAAACAGCGTATTTTTATCAAACAATGCTTTTTGTGTGGAACGCGGGATAAGACATATTAGCTTCTCTAGCACTTCATCAATAATGCTACAACTTTCCATATCTAAACCATGTTTTAGCTTTTGAATCCGCATATTAATATCTTCACAAAATATCAAATCTTTAAAGCTATCAGCCCAATTGTAGCCAATATCAATAAAACTATAAGGCGATTTTCTCTTTTTCTTTTTAAGCTTTAGAAAATATAGTATTTTATAAAGATATTGTTTTATCATCTCTCATATCCTTTTTAATTTTTTGCGAAGTATTTTGTAGGCACGCCATTTTTGAAAATATTTAAAATCAGTTGCGCGTATCATCTTTTTATATCGATACAACAAATCACTAGGTTTTGAATCAATTTCTGCACAAAACAAACTATAATGAAGTGAAATTTTATGCCTCTCTAATAATATGGAAAATAGTTTTTGCACAGATAAAGCACGATGAAATTCATATTTTGAAGAAAAAGTTTTTCCACAATGATTATTATTGCTATGCACACGATAGTAAATGCCTTTGAAATCTAAGTGAAATATTTTTGCCCCAACCAATGCGGCACCATAGATTATACAATCATCAGCCCGTATTCTCCATTCATTTTCCAATGAAAGTGGCAAGATTCTGCTAAGCATCTGTTTTGTAATTGCTATTGTAGAAGTAGAGTGTCCATAATAAGAGCCATTAAAGTAGGTATCAAATATACTAAAACCTAAATCACCATAGGGCAAAACCTCATTATCACCATCGCTTATTTTACCATCTTGCATGATAAATAAATCGCAAAATAACATATCGCACTGAGACTCTAAAAAAGTTTCCACAGCTTTTTTGATGTAGCCCTCACGCATATAGTCATCAGCATCAAGAAAAAACACAATTTCACTCTTCCCATCAAGGTGAATAAATCCGGCATTAAACGCACTTAGCTGACCGCCATTTGCTTTTGTTGTCAATCTAATATTTGCATATTGCCTACAATAATCCTGCACTATCCTTACAGAATCATCGCTGCTTCCATCATCTACGACATGAATGAGAATATGCGGATAATCCTGCTTTATAACAGAAAGGATACATTCGCTAATATATTCTGCATAGTTGTAAAGAGAAATGATAATCTCAACTTGCGGAAGTTTCATGTTGTCCCTCTTTTTTAAGATTTTCTTTAAAATCTTGCACGCATTTTTCCACTTCTTTTCGCTCAAAATCATTAAAGAACCAATCCCACTCTTGTTTTTCTATGACTTTATATTGCAGGTTTGAATAATGTTTGGGATCCAGTATTTCTTTATCCAAGCGTATCGGCTTAATTGCACCTTGTCCAAATTCCTCAATAAAATCACAATGAAATCCATCACAAATAAATTTAATCGAACATTCTTCACATCGTTTTGGCTTAATCTTTTCCTTAAGAATGTCATCAAACACAAGGTCTTGCTCTAAATAAAAATGCTCTAATTTACTAAAGGATTCTATGTTTTTTACATTTGGAGTATAGAACTTAATCTTATCTAAAATTGGCTTTTCATAGGGTTGGATTGGTGCATATTTGTCATCAAAACGAATATAGGGCAATATTGTGCGTTTTAGCCATGTAAAGCTTTTGTGTCGTTTTGCCATGCGTCTTTTGTGTTGTGTGAAAAAGCGTATGACATCTGGTTTTTCTGTCGTTAGTTTTGCTGCCCTTTGAGGTTGTCTCTCAATCCACAATCTAGAGCTTCTCTCCCATTCATGTAGATCATATATCATTTGCAAACTATTTGCAATGTTTTTTCTATGTCGCTCTTCAACAACGCAAAATGGCAGGAATCTCAAATTCACTTCAATGCCATGAGATTCTAATCTATCAATACAAGGCGTAAGTTTTTGCCCTATCACATCATAATATGGAATATTGTGCGTATCTCTTACCCTCTTTTGATCACCTGCATTATTGTAACCTAAAAAATTTACCACTCGTGCATTATATTTAATTGCAAGATCAGTAACTTGCGGCAATTCATCTATAACCTCATTTGTTAAAACGCAATTTGCCCGTATTGGAATCTTTAGTATTTGTAGATTTGTAAGGGCTTTAATTTGTCTCTCAAAGCCACCTTTTTTACCTACAATCTTATCATAGGTAGCACCAATACCATGCAAAGAGCAGAGAAAATCATAAATCCCTGCCTCTTTAAATTTTTGTGCGTGTTCAAACTTTGCTAAAGCAATAAGGTTTGTTATAAGACTTGGTTTTAATCCGATTTCATTGCAGTATTTTAAAAGCTCAAAAATATGAGGATAGATGGTCGGCTCACCGCCTTGAATATCTATGCTATTACAATTGAACTCATCAACATAGATTTTACAGATTTCTTTTGCTTTATCAAGAGAGAAAAATGGATGCTCAGGGTGTTTCTTGTCAGCGATCCGCTCAGCAAAGTAGCAAAAATAGCAATTGAGATTGCAGGTCTGCCCTAGCCACATAACGCCACGCCTCGTGGGTAGTTTCTTTTGGCATAAAATGTAATTTTCGTTATTGCAGAGGTATTGCCCCCCCCCCGCTTATACGCACATGATTCATAGAGATTTCCTTAAAAAATAAAAATAATGCGTTACTCTATCCAAATAAAGTTAATAACAAAAACCAAATCCCACTTGATTCTAAACAATTAAAATTATCACATTGCAACACGCCTAACAAATCCTTATTGCAAAATATTTTCTATAATGTTGCAAATTTTGCAGCATAAATTACAAAACTCTAACACAACAAAGCAATAAAAGATTTTGCTTTTTTTGTTATAATTTTAACTTTACTTAACATATATAAAACTGGATTTTACATGAAACATATACCAAATATTCTTACATGTTCGCGTATTTTGCTTGCTGTTTTGCTGCTTGTTGTTATGCTTCATTGGGAGCATATTGTGCCTTCATGGGTGGATATTTCTTGGCGGAATTATTGTGCTTGTCTTATTTTTTGTATCGCTTCTATCACAGATTTTTTTGATGGCTATATTGCACGGCAGTTTGATTTGGGTAGCACATTTGGCGAAGTCTTTGATCCTTTAGCGGATAAAATGCTGATACTTGGGGCATTCATCGGCTTATTGTTGCTTGATAGGGCGAATGCGTGGGCGGTTTTTATCATCTTATCGCGTGAGTTTTATATCACAGGCTTGCGTGTTGTAGCGGCAAACTCAAAGCAAAATGTCGCAGCAAGCCCACTTGGCAAATACAAGACTGGCTTTCAGATTCTAGCGATTGCGTTTTTACTTGCTGACTTTTTCCCCGGTGGCACACTTTTTTTATGGATTGCAGTGGTCGTTACGCTATATTCTGGGCTTGATTATACCTTTAAATATTATAAGGCTATGGCTTAATGGGAGTGTTATTTGCCATTTTGGGACTCTCATTTCTCATATTTTTTCATGAACTAGGGCATTTTTTATTTGCGCGTTTGTTTGGTGTTAGAGTTTTAGTTTTTAGCATTGGCTTTGGTAAAAAACTCATCACAAAGCAATGCAAAGGCACAGAATACACCCTATCTCTCATACCACTTGGCGGATATGTAAAGCTCAAAGGTGAGACTACAAAAGATTCTATATCCAAAGATTCTAATGAGATAGAATCTAGTGTTTCTAGTCAATACGATAAAGATTCTCTGCTTTCTAAGCACCCATTTCAGCGGATTTTAATCCTTCTCGCAGGTCCTTTATTTAATTTTATTTTAGCATTTTTCATATATATAATTATTTTTGCAAAAGGTGTGCCAAGCTATTCTAATACCCCTATTATTGGTGATATTGGCAAGGAATTTTTAGCTTATAATATCCTAAAAAAAGATGATGAGATAATAAGCATTAATGGAATCAAAGTGGAAAAATTTAGCGATATTAGCCATATTTTAAATGAGAATAAAACACAAAATATGGAGGCAAAGCTGCTTATATCTCGCCCTATTTCTTATGAAAAATCCAATAAAAACAAAGAGATTCTAGAGCTACTTGTGCCTTTAAGTAAGGAAAAGGATCGCATAATATTAGGCATCACACCCGCTATTACAATCATGTATTTTAGTCCCATTGAGATATTACAAAACGCCATAATGAAAGTCTATGATGATATTATGCTGATATATAAGGGATTGCGGGATATGCTGCTAGGGCTAATTGGGCTTGAGAATCTAAGCAGTGTGGTAGGCATTACTGATGTGAGTGCGAAGGCATATGATGCAGGATTTGTTAATTTTATTTTGGTGTTAGCTATCATTTCTGTGAATCTTGGCGTAATAAATCTTTTACCTATACCCATAGTTGATGGTGGGCAAATCCTTTTTACTCTCTATGAATGGCTAACCGGAAAAGCTCTGCATGAAAGAATAGCAAATATCCTTGTCGCATTAGGACTTAGCTTCATTATAACTCTCATGTTGCTTGGACTTTACAATGATATTGTAAGGATTGTTGGGGGATAAAAGTAAATAGGGCGAGAATTGAAAAATGTTATAAAATTTGCATTCAAGATTTAACTGCAAGAAATATGAAATTAAAAATATTTTTTGCTGTAACAATCTTAATAAATTTCATTACAAAAAATAATTTTACAAACATTATTTCCATGCTGACAGAATCTTGCTATAATCACATCAAGGAGTTCGTATGAAAACTTATGAAAAAAGTGTCTATGTCGTTATGGCGGCAGATTTATTACACGCTGGGCATATTAATGTCTTAAAGATTGCTAGACAAAAAGCAGATGAGCCACAAGCGAGAGTTGTAGTTGGGCTATTAACAGATAGTGCGATTGCAGAAGTTGATGAGCCGGCTTTTTTAGACTATAATCAACGAAAAGAAGTGTTAGAAAATCTCAAACTCGTTGATGAGATTATCCCGCAAGAAACTTTTAGCTATATATACAACCTTAACGCCATTAAGCCTATTCTTGTGATTCACGGCGATGATTGGCAGAGTGGCTATCTGCGACACTATCGAAATGAGGTTATAGAAGTGTTGCACACACTTTATCCACAACAGCATAAAAGTATGGATTTACACCCAAATCTTTTGGAGATTCCATATAGTCACAATATTAATGCACTTGGCATTAAAAAGGCGTTGCATTCGCTTGGCATTAGCACAAATGCAAGGCAGTCTCGCCTAAGAAAATTACTTACACTCACCCCCCCCCCCCCCGCATTGCCGTCCTATTAGAATCCTAGAAACCCACTCCGCTATATCCGCCCTTATCGCACAAAATGCTTGTGTAGAATCCAATGGAAAAAAGCTAGAGTTTGATGGCTTTTGGAGTTCTAGCCTTACAGATAGCACAAGCAGGGGTAAGCCAGACATTGAAGCCGTAGAGCTAACAAGTCGCTTAAATACCATTAATGAAATCTTTGAGGTAACCTCAAAGCCTTTGATTTATGATGCTGACACAGGCGGTAAGATAGAGCATTTTGTCTTTTCGGTGAGAAGTTTGGAACGCACAGGTGTGTCTGCTGCTATCATTGAAGATAAAACGGGCTTAAAGAAAAACTCGCTTTTAGGCAATGATGTAGAACAAATGCAAGAAGATATTGAAGTCTTTTGCGACAAGATTAGAGCGGGGAAAAATGCACAGATTACACAAGACTTTATGATTATCGCGCGTATTGAATCTTTGATACTAGACAAAGGGCAAGAAGACGCACTGAAGCGGGCTTTTGCCTACATTAACGCTGGGGCAGATGGCATAATGATACATTCACGCCAAAAAAGCCCTGATGAAGTATTAGCTTTTCTTAAAGCATTTAGAGAGAAAGATTCTAAAACGCCTGTGGTAGTCGTGCCTACAAGCTTTAATGAAATCACTGCAAAAGAGCTAGGAGAAGCAGGGGCAAACATTATTATCTATGCCAATCACTTGCTTAGAGCTTCATTTGTAGCAATGCAAAAGGTCGCACAAGGGATTTTAGAGTTTGATAGAAGTAAAGAGATGGAATCTTCTTGTATGAGTGTGAAGGAGATTTTGTCTCTCATACCGGGAACAATTTAGGGTTTTGCGTTTTAGCAATTCAGCTTGTGGCGATAAATGCGGGAGTTGCGAAAAATCTCTGCGGTAATTACCCTTTAGGTAACTCCCTTGAGATTTTCCTTGCAACCCACATTTACTAAAGAAACTGCGGCTTTGCCTTGTTTTCTCACTCACAATCTTAGAATTGCTGGGAGTTTGCATTGAAACACTTCATTCTAAGATAGCAAAATCATACTACTAGAATGTGGAGTTGAGGTTTGCGGATTTTTGAAAAACACTCAAAAATACTTCTGCAAAATGTGTTTTTAGGTATTTTAGTCATTACACTTAAAGGAAAACTATGTTAGACACGCGGGAATTTGGTGATTATTTGCAGAGTGTAGGATTAAGGGATTTTGTCGGTGTGCCTTGCTCGTATCTCGCACCGCTTATTAATTATGCGATTAATAGTGAGCGTTTCATTATGAGTAATAATGAGGGCGATGCGGTGGCGATTGCAAGTGGGATAAGCTTGTGCCGACTTAATGGGCACTCAGTATTGAGCGATAAATCGGCGAATCTGCGTTCGCCAACTGCGGCACTTACTTCTAGTAAGCTTCTTGTTGGCTCACTTGATAACGCCAATTTACTAAAGAAACCTGCTGCGGCTTCGCCTTGCACCGCTTCGCTGGTTTTCTCATCTCAATCCTTAGAATGCCAAGATTCTAACGATATGGAATCTCGAGCAAATTCTAGCAATACAGATTCTAAGGCGGAAGTATCTTTAGGCAATTTTGAGAGTTGTGAAGCTTTGTGTGCGGAGACTAGCCAAAATGGCTGTCGCACAAACAAAAAGCAAATCTCTCTCAAAAGTGTCAAAGAGACAATGCCCCATAACTACGGCGTGGTGCTAATGCAAAATAGCGGTCTCTCCAACGCCCTAAGTCCCCTAACAAGCCTTAACTACACTTTTAAGATCCCAATTCTAGGCTTTGTATCCTTGCGTGGTGAAAGGGATTCTAGCGGTAAAAATACAGATGAGCCGCAGCACGGGCTGCTAGGCGTTATCACGGATACATTGCTAGGGACTTGTGAGATGAAGTATGCCTTTTTGGATTCAAATATGGATAGGGCAAAAATGCAGGTGCAAGAGGCTTTGGAGTGGCTAGAAAAGGGGGAGAGTTTTTTCTTTATTGTAAGAGATAAAACTTTTTCTAAAATCGCTCTAAGCAATGCTGGCAATTCGTCTCTTAGCCAATCTTTGAATGAGTGCGGCAACTCGGCTCGGTCATTTGCATCTAGCAAACTCCCTTCGCCTCGTTTTGCACAACATTCAAATCTTAGCCAAGATACTAGAATTGCGGATTCTAAAAGCCTAGAATCTCAAACAAATCCTAAAATCAACACTACAACATTAGAAACTAAAGATTCCAGCAACACAGAATCTAAACCAGATTCTAAACCCACCCAACCTGCAAACAAAATGCCTACACGACTAGAAGCCTTGAATGTCCTGCATACTCTAGCAAAAGATTCTAAAGCCTTATTACTTGCTACCACAGGTAAATGCGGTAGGGAGTTATACGAGATAGAGGATAGTCCAAATCAGCTCTATATGGTCGGCTCTATGGGCTGTGTAAGTTCTCTCTCACTTGGCATTGCGTTAAAAAGCAGACAAAAAGTCATTGCCATAGATGGCGATTCTGCCCTGCTTATGCGGCTTGGTGCATTAAGCACAAATGCGTATTACACAAGGGATAGGGATAATTTTTGCCATATTTTACTAGACAATGAAAGCCACGATAGCACAGGTGGGCAGTTTAATCTCTCGCCTTTTGTGGATTTTAGTAGTATTGCTAAGTCGTGTGGGTATGTGAATGTGTATATAGCGGAGAGTTTAGAAGAGTTTGAAAGCTATGTAAAAGCGTTTTTGAGTGCAGGGTATTCAGTATTGAGCGATAAATCGACGATTTGCAAGTGTGGAAACGCCGATTTCCCATCTCAATCCTTAGAATGCCAAAGCTATAGCGATACAGAATCTCTAATGGATTCTCATAATGCGGATTCTAAAAACCTAGAATCTAAAACAAATCCTAGCAATTTAGATTCTAAAAAAGGGGCGTGGTTTATCTACCTTAAAATCCAAAAAGGCTCTAAAGAAAACCTAGGGCGACCAAAGGTTGCACCGCAAGAAATAGCACAGCGATTAAGTAGGTATATGCGGGAGTGTGGTGATGAGTTTTAATGCAAGATGGGTTTCTGCAAAACTACAAGATGAGACAATAGTTGGGAACAAAAATTAAAAATAGAGAAGTTTCATAAACTGAAGCTTAAAAAATAAATTCAAAATAAGGAACAAAAATGCAAACAAAAACTTGGCAGGATATTTGGGAAAGTAAAAGGTTAGATTCTAATATGAATCTTCAAAACGCGGATACAAACGAAGTAATACAAGAATTATTACGATGTAATGGCTTTGATTCTAAAACCGGTTCGTTTAGCATTGAGACTTATCGTAATTTTATTGCAGATATATTCCAAAAAGCTAAGTTGGGGCAATGTGATAGTATGTATGAAGTAGGTTGTGGGGCTGGTGCGTTTCTCTATACAATGAATACGCAAAAAGCAGAAAACAATCAAACAGCTATAAATAGCATAAATACAAGCACAGATTCTACGGGGGGGGGGGGGGGAAATGCTGTCTCAATGTAATGTGCTAAAAAATCCACTTCATACTTTAGGCTTTAAAAATCTTGGCGGTATTGACTATTCCAAGAATCTATCTCATATTGCAAAGTTAGCATTGCCTTATGCAAATATCACTCAAGGTGAAGCAAGGGATATAGATTCTGTGTCTTATGATAGCGTTTGCTCATTTAGTGTGTTTCACTATTTTCCATCTTTGCAGTATGCAAAAGAAGTGATTGCAAAAATGATTGATAAAGCCAGAAAAAAGGTTTTATTCCTTGATATTTTAGATTTAGAACAAAGAGAGGCAGACATTGCCTATAAAAAGCAAATATGTGGTGATGACTATGAAAAGCTATATGAAGGCACAACAAAACATTTGTATTATCCAAAGGATTTATTTGTGGAGTTTGCAAAATCCAAGCGGTGCGAGATTCATATCGAGCAACAAAATATTAAAGGCTATGCGAATTCACCTTTTAGATTCAATGTCATAATGGAGAAAAAAGATTAATGCAAGCGGTTATTTTAGCAGCTGGGCTTGGCTCTAGGCTTGGCGATATTAAGAAAAATCTACCAAAAGGCTTTCTATATATAGAATCTTTACACGAAACTTTGATTGAGCGAAGCTTAGGGCTTTTAAAGGAAGCAGGCATACAAGAAGTTATCATTGGCACAGGTTATGAAAACAAAGCTTATAATGCCCTAGCAGATAGGCTTTCAGCTAAAGATTTTAAGATAATAACACATAAAAATGAAGACTTTGCAACTACCGGGAGTGCTTATACGCTGTGGTGTTTAAGAGAGTTGATTACACAAGATTTTTTACTTTTAGAATCTGATTTGGTATATGAGCCTTTGGCGATTAAAGCTCTGCTTCAAGATGAAAGAAAAGATCTTGTTTTAGCAAGTGGCACAACACGGAGTGGCGATGAAGTGTATATGAGTATTGTGCAAGATAAATTGCAAGATTTAAGCAAGGATAAGACAAAGCTAGATTCTATTGATGGAGAGCTAGTTGGTATCTCTAAGATTTCTTTGCAAAGCTTTATGAAGCTTGATTGCCATAGTCAAAATGATTATGAATATTTACTAAAAGGTTTTGATGTGCTAAAGATTGATAATCTTATATGGTGTGAGATTGATTGCTTGGAGCATTTAGAGCGAGCAAAAAAGCTTATTATCCCAAAGATTCTTAAAAAAGATTCTCAATAAAATTATAAAAAAGGAAAAACATGAAAAACATACTTTTAAATCCGGGTCCAGCAAACACAACCCTAAGCGTAAAACTAGCACAGGTGGTAGAAGATGTTTGTCCGCGAGAAGAAGAGTTTGGCAGAGTTATGGAAGAAGTGAGCAAAGGGCTTGTTGAATTTGTGGAAGGTGGCAATAAGGCAAGGGCGGTGCTTTTTGGTGGGAGTGGGACTCTAGCGGTTGAGGCGTGTGTTAGCTCCGTTGTAGGCAGTAATGATAAATTAGCGATTGTCATAAATGGTGCGTATGGACAAAGAATTGCTGATATGGCAAAATATGCAGGTATTAACTATGTAGCGTTTGAATCTGATTTTTTAAAGCCCATTGATTTTGCAAAGTTAGATGAGTTTCTACAAAGGGAAAAACCGCAATTTCTAGCCCTTATCCATAGCGAAACAACAAGTGGTCTTATCAATGATTTAGATTCTGTAAGTCGTGTTTGCAAACCTTTAAATATTAAAATAATTGCTGATTGTATGAGTAGTTATGCGTGTTATCTCTTAAGTCTTGATGTTGTGGATTTCATTATTGCATCAAGCAATAAAAACATTCAAGGAATGGCAGGGATAAGCCTTGTAATTGCCAATGAAGCAAATATTTTAAAGGCTACTTATGCAAAAAGCCTTTATCTTGACTTAAAAGCACAATATGAATATTTCATACATAATTATCAAATGCGATTTACACCACCCGTGCAAACACTTTATGCCTTGCGACAAGCTATTAGTGAGTTAAAACGAGAGGGCTTAACAAATCGCTATAAAAGATATGAAAAAAGCAATAAGATTCTAAGAGATGGTTTAACTCGGCTTGGCTTTGATATCTATCCAAAAAACTCTTATGGTGTTATTATTACAGCTATTACTCTTCCTAATGATATGGAGTTTAATGAATTGCACTCTTATTGTAAAGAAAGGGGCTATACGATTTATCCCGGAAAAATTGCTGGTTTAAATATGTTTCGCATAGCAAATATTGGAGATATTGAATCAAGTGATTTGCAAGGGTTTTTAGATGTTTTAGAATCTTTTATAAAACTTAAGAAATAGTTTTGGCATTGCTATTTATGGCTTAATTATTACACAAACTTATCTGGGGTTATCCGTCCCGCAAGAAAACTCGGTTTTTCATGAAAAGAATATAATATTCTGCGATATTTAACTTTAAATGAGATGGAAAACGCAGAACCTAAAATATTCTGCTCTAGAGTTTTCTCTCACACAAGTCTAATTGCGTTCCTTAAAATCTGTATAGCCAAACTGCTTTAATAGTTTAAACTTACCATTCTCTACAACACCAAGACTAGGGAGTTCTACACCATTGAAGGTTGTGTTTTTTACAATAGTATAATGTATCATATCAACAAATGCTATTTTATCGCCAACTTTTAGGGGCGTATCAAAACTATAATCCCCGATTACATCACCTGCAAGGCAAGTGGGTCCGCCAAAGCGATAGCAATACTTCCCCTTTTCTTCACCTAAGTCAGATTCTATAACCGCATGTCCTTTAGAATCTTTTGTAATTTTATAGCATGCTGGGCGATAAGGCATCTCAAGGCAGTCTGGCATGTGGCAACTCGCACTTACATCAAGTATAGCTACTAAGCCCTCATTCTCTACAATATCTACCACTTCGCCGATTAAATCGCCTGTTTGCCAACCTACTGCTTCGCCGGGCTCTAGCATGACTTGAATGTCATTATATTTTTCTCTAAAGTCCTTGATAAGATTCACAAGCAAGGTGCAATTATAATCGCTTCGTGTGATATGATGACCGCCGCCAAAATTCACCCATTCACAATGTGAAAGATAATCGCCAAAATGCCCTATCACATGTGGCAGTGTCCGCTGCAGGGCACTAGAATCTTGCTCACAATGTGTATGAAAATGCAAACCGCTAAAATGTGCTTTAAAAAATGAGAGTGTATCTGTGTAGTTATATTTTTTAGCAAGATTCTCTAAATCTCTATAAAAAACGCTAGGTATAATACCTAAGCGACTTTTGGGGATACATGGGTTATAAATTGGTGGGCTAACTTCGCTATACAAGGGATTAATGCGTAGTCCTATATGAATTTGTGGAATCTTTTCTGGAATATCAACTTGCAAGACTCCATTTCTTTTGCATTCTAATAGTATTTGATAAAACTCTTTAATAAGTTGATTTTGTGATTCTATAAAAGGCTTAAATCGCTCCCATTGCCCTAAGGAATTAAAGATAATATGCGTTGCATAAGGTAATATATTTTGCATTTGACTTTCTTTATAAGCTGGGGCAAAGACACATATTTCTTTATGTATAAACATATTTAATAGGGCGTAAGGGATCTCTTTGCAAAGGGCTTGATAATTATCTTGATTTTCTAGTGTTGTATCTAGATTATTAAAAAGAGATTCTATAATTTGTGCGTGTGAAGGCTTTATGGTAGGATTCTTTGAGATATTTTTTAGATAAGGTAGTAACGCTTTTATCACTTCTTTTATATTAGAATCTTGCTGCATTAAAGGCGTGGCAATGCTATCAAATGCTAAAAGCGTTTCATTTACACCACTGCAAGTAGCCCCTTGCAACTTTGTGCGGATATTTTCAAATGCCCTCCAAAAGCTATAACCCTTTAATGCAACTAAGATATTTGCTCCAGAATCTTTTGCGACATTTTGTAGTAGTGTAATATTTGCATTAAGAGAATCTCTGCATAATACATAGCTTGGTGTTTGTATCCTAAAGGCTAAATCTGTATTATTTAGCACTTGTTGTAACATAATCTTATTATCTAAAAAGTCTTTGTGCCAGTTTAGTATATTTTCTGTTTGCTGCATTGTGATAATCCTAAAAATTTAAAGCTATAGAATCTAAAAGCAATAAAACTAACGCAGCATTAACTCTCGCACAGCTTTTTCAATCTCAACAGGATTTGACTTTGATATAAACTCATCTGCATCAAGTGATAACGCCATCTCTTCATTACTCGTCCCACTCATTGATGAATTTACAACAATAGGTATATGCTTTGATGCGGCATTTGCTTTGACTTGCTTAATCACTTCAAAGCCACTTGCTTCAGGCATTTCTAAGTCAGTGATAATTAGCCCAATTTCTGAAATATCTGTATCAGGGCTAAATAAATGATCGAGTAATTTTTGCCCATTGATAAAATCAAGATGTATAACGCCTAGTCTATTAAGAATGGTTTGCATGGTTTTTAGCACACTTGGGCTATCATCTGCAAGTAATATCTTTTTAGTAGTAACGACTTGATTAATGCTCTCCATCTCTTTATTTTTCTCTTCTTCAATCCATGGGAATACATCTACAAGCATTTTTTCAATATCAACGACTTGCACTAATTTACCATCATAATATCTTGTGCGTGAGACAAGCTTGCCATTACCCCCACCGCTACTGCCAACACCCGCACTTTGCTCTATCTCTGTCCATTTTTTATTTAAGATTCTATCTGCCTCATAAATACGCACACCGATAGTCCATTTTGAAAACTCACATATCATTATAATATCATCTTCACCCTTTTGTCTTGGCACAGCATAATTACGCAGATTCTTTGTAGGCATAGCAGGATCATAGAAAAACCACTTCCGCATGTCAATAAGTGGTATAGTGAGTTCTCTTATTGTAATAAGCCCTTCTACAAGGGAGTTTGGCTCATGGCTCACAATAGTAACAGCCCCATTATATTTCACAACTTCCCGTATCTTAAATACATTCACCGCATATAAATCTTTTCCTTTTTCTAAGCGAAAGCAAAGTAGCTGCAACTCGTTATTTTTATGCAAACTTGTTACTTGATCGATATTTGACATTGCCATATTTAAGCCTTTATGAATAAAATTGCACAATTTTGTAAAATCATAGCATATTTATTCTAACACAACATATTGTTTTATAGAATCTTGGTGTGATGAAATATAAAATCATGCCATGAAAACTAGTTTTAGTTTAATCCTTAAGATATATTGAATACAAATGGAAAATCTAAATATTAAGTATTTAATAGTAGAATTGCACTTTTGTATAGTTTCTCTAAAACTTTTTTGAATAAGGGTGTATATGAAGATTCTAAGATGGATTAGCAATTTTGTTTCAAGTTGGACTGGTGCGATTGTAATTGTATTATGTTTAGTGTTTTTTGTAGCACAAGGCTTTATTATCCCTAGTCGCTCGATGGTTGGCTCGCTGTATGAGGGCGATATGATGTTTGTAAAAAAATACTCGTATGGAATCACAATACCAAAGATTCCATGGCTTGAGATACCAATACTTCCAGATTTTCACGGCAATAGGCATTTAATCGAGGGGGATAGACCAAAAAGGGGGGATATAGTCGTATTTAATCCACCCGGCGATGATAAGACATATTATGTAAAGAGAAATTTTGCGATCGGTGGTGATAAAGTGATATTTGCAAAAGATGGCATGTATTTGCGACCATTTGAGGGAGATTCCTATATTGATACGCATTTTAAAGACTATGAAACAAAAGAGTTTCTAAATGAAAGGTATGTAAAAGAGCCGTATGCTAGAGAATATGTTGGGATTCATTATGGAGAAAAAGATTATAGGACAGAGCCTTTTCAAAGTTATGAGGTGATGCGTATTCGTGCAGATAAGGGTGGAACAAATAATACTTTGCCAAATAATCATGGCGTAGCTATGGATATTAAAAATGATAATGGGGAAGAGTTCTTTTATAAAAAAATTGATGAAGATTGCTTTTTCATGGTTGGGGATAATCGCGATAATAGCGAAGATTCTAGATTCTGGGGCGTGGTAGATTATAGTCGCATTGTAGGGCAGCCTTGGTTTACTTACTTTAGCATAACTTTGACTGATAGTATAGAATCAGAAGCAAGCAATCCTATCAATCGCTATAAGGTGCGATGGAAAAGAATGTTTAAGGGTATAGAAACTTTACAAAAAGATGCACAGAAATTTGAAGGTGAAATTAGACCTTATAATCTTTAGATAGATTTTAATATGTGTAGTGTTTCAAGGTAGTTTTAAGGATTAGTATGGACGATTTAGATATAACTGAAGTTGGAATAACTATTAGTTTTTATGTCGTTGCATTATTATTTTCTGCAGTTGGCAGGGAGATTCTATCTGGTTTAATGGCATTGCGTTATGGTGATGAAACGCCTAGAGTTTCTAACCGCATAACCCTTAACCCCTTGAAACATATTGATTTATTTGGCACTTTTATCATTCCATTTACATTAATTATTGTAGGGGCAAATTTCATATTTGGGTATGCAAAGCCTATGCCGATAAATTATGAAAATATTAAAGAAAAAACGGGCTATAAAGGCTGTCTTTATGTCGCATTATCTGGGACATTTTTTAATTTTCTTGTTGCATTGTGCTGTGTGGTTATTTTGCGATTTGGCATAGATTTAGGACTTATGCAAAGTGGTGGTCTTATTATGCAATTCTTTTTCATTTTCTTGCAAGTAAATGTGATGCTTGCAGTCTTTAATCTATTGCCTATTCCACCGCTTAATGGTGCATTAATCCTAGCATATATAGGACTTTATTTCAATAATAGCTTCTTTGCAAGATTGTATAATAATGTTGAAAAATATGGTATGATTCTACTCATTATCATTTTATTGTTTCCGCCGACAAATGAAGCAATATTATGGATTATGAAAAATACGCTCTTATTCTTTCTAAAACTTTGATAAAAGGAAAATTATGTTATTCATAGCAAGTGATCATGCAGGGATAAAGATAAAGCAAGTGGCGACAAAGTATTGTAAAGAACACAATATTGCTTTTAAGGACTTAGGCGTGCATGTTAATGATAGTGTGGATTATCCCGATATGGCAGAGGCTGTGTGCCAAGAAATGCTAAAAGATATTGAAAATAGTCGCGGGATACTCATTTGTGGTAGTGGAATTGGAATGAGTATTGCTGCTAATAGGCATAGAGCTATCCGTGCTGCCCTATGTTTTGATCCCTATATGGCTGCTGTCGCAAGAAAGCATAATAACGCAAATGTGCTATGTTTGGGGGAAAGGGTGATTGGAGCAGGTGTTGCTGAAGCTGTTATAGAAGTGTTTTTAAACGAGACTTTTGAGGGCGGCAGACATGCAATAAGAGTGGAAAAACTCACAAATACAAAGGATTAATATGGGTGATGTAGTTGCTTGGTTTGGACTGACTATTTTTATTCTCTTTGTTTTATTCATGGTTGTAGCGGCTTTTTACTATAAAAGCATAGCACAAAAAGAGAGAAAAGAATCTTCACACATGAAATATACTCTTGTAGAAACAGAGGTTTTAATACAAAAGCATCAGCTTTCACTCCAAAGGGCATTAGGTAATATTGATATATTGACAAAAGAGCTTAACTCTTTGAAAAGTGAGGTTAAAACACTCAAGCAAAGAAACTCACAATATCGTATAGAAACGGATAACTATAAAAGTCGAATTAAAGATTTAGAGCAAAAGATAGAAGCACTCTTATAATCTTTACATAGGGATAGTGTGATGTTTTTTAGACTAAATTTTACAAAGGGATTAAGTATGGTAAGAAAAAAGACCAATGAGATTGAAAAGCCCATTAATGCTTTTAGCGAAGAAGACTTAATGCTAGAAGATTCTGCAAACCAAACTGAAGTGAAAATGGCAAAACACAAGCCCACATTGCGTGAAGAAATCGAGCAAGCAATCACAGATGTGCCAGACTTTCCAAAAAAGGGAATCTTATTTAAAGACATTACGACATTTTTGCATAATGGCAAACTTTTTAATGAATACATACAAATGTTAGCACACAGATACCAAGCCTATAAAGTGGAGTATGTCATCGGCATTGAAGCAAGGGGCTTTATGATAGCCTCTGCCCTAGCTTTTGCGCTGAATGCTGGATTTGTGCCGATTAGAAAAAAGGGTAAATTACCCGGCAAAGTGCTTTCACAAACCTATTCACTTGAATATGGAAAAGATTCTATGGAGATAAAAGAAGATGCCTTTTCAGGCTTAAAAGGTGTTAATGTTATTCTTGTTGATGACTTAATGGCAACGGGTGGCACAGCTTGTGCGGCATTAAAACTTATCTCAAAACTTGAAGCAAAATGTATTGAGCTATGCTGCCTTGTAAATCTACTTGAATTTGCAGAGAATAAAGAAAGAAAAGAGATAGAATCTAAAACTCATGTTTTTTCGCTTATTGATGTGGAGTAAGGGATTTTAGAATATTTGTTATATTGTTATATTTGAGGGGGTGTGAGGTTTAAGGTAAGAATATTTAGAAACTGCACTTTTAAAATTTTTCGCCTACCACAAAGCAAGAGATTCTATTTATTAGTGCCAAGCGATAGCAAGACTTTTAGCATAGATTCTAAAGGAGAGAATTATTTAATACTCATATACTCTATACAAATTTACTCACACTTGCAAATATAACAGGCAGTAAATTCTAGAAACTATACTTTTATATAACAAGGTTTTAAACATTATAAAGATGGAAATTTTAGAATCTTGATATTTTGTAATTACAATATATAAACTCGATAGAAAGGAAATGACAATGAATACATTATTTGTTTGTAAAGTAAATTATACAAAGCCTTTTAGTGAGGTAGAAAAATTTTTAGCAGAGCATAGAGCATATTTAAAGTTAGGCTATGATTCCAATATGCTTCTTGCTTCGGGTCCTCGCAATCCAAAAGATGGTGGATTGATTATAGGTAGATTTGAAAGTAAAGATTCTGCACTCGCATTTGCTAAAAATGATCCATTTTGTATCAATAATGTTGCTGAATACGAAATTATTGAATTTGAAGCGGTTTTACATGCTAAGATCTTAGATGATTTTTTTAATGTGTGATATTTACGCTGTAATATAAAAACGACTTTGAATGCAACCTACCGCATATCACACGACTTCTTATCGCCGAATTTACACGCTTTACTAAAATAGTCACCTGCTACTTGAGTATCACGCCGCACACCCATGCCATCATAATACATAGCCCCAATATTATAACACGCATTAGAATGCCCCATATTGCATGACTTAAGATAAAGCCCCAATGCTTTTGGATAGTCAATATTCACACCATCGCCCTTATTATACATAATCCCTAAGCTATAACAAGCCTTGATATGGTGCATATCACATGCTTTAGTATAAAGTCTAATTGCTTCCGGATAGCTTTGTTCCACACCATAGCCATAATCAAACAAGATTCCAAGATTATAGCACGCCCCAGCCCTATTATCCGCACACACTTTGGTAAAAAACTCCCTTGCTTTATCATAATCTTTTGCAATGCCCTCGCCCTTTGCATACATTACGCCAAGATTATCACATGCATCATCGTGCCCATATTCACATGCTTTTGCATAAAGATCTGCTGCCTTCTCATAGTCTCTATCCCCACCTTTACCATAAAAGTAGAGATTCCCTAAGCTATAACAGCCCTCTGCCTTTTTACCATCACATGACTTTATATATAAATCACGCGCTTTCTTTTCATCTTTTTCTACACCCAAGCCACCCATATACAAATAGCCAAGATTAAGACAAGCAGCAGCATGATCGACATTACAAGCCTGTGTGTATAAATCAAGAGATTGTTTATAATCCTGTGATACGCCTTGCCCCTCTTGATATAATACACCTAAGTTATAACACGCATTCATTTCTCTTGCATGACATGCTTTACGCCAAAATTTTTGTGCTTTTGCATAATCTTGTGGCACATTATCAGCTACATAATACATATCGCCAAGTATAGAACAAGCTGTCATATTGCCTTTATTGCAATGCTTAGTAATATTAGATATATCTATGCCAAGTGCTATTTGAAACAATAAAAACAAGATAATGCTAGTCTTTTTCATGCCATTCCCCAAATCTATTAAAGAAGATTCTAATATTTAATAGAAAAATTGCGATTATGCAAATAAAATATTATAATAGCATAAAATAAAGTGCATTAAGTCAAAGATTTAAGATTGATTATAAGGATTTTAATGGAGCAAGAAAATGCAAAAAACATACATAGAAGATTGAAAAAAATCATAGGGCAATTGAATGCGATTGATAAAATGGTAGATGATGAGGTAGCATGTGTGGATATTTTAATACAAATCAATGCCGCTAAAAGTGCATTACATAAAGTTGGGCAAATCGTCTTAGAGGGGCATGTAACACATTGTATGAAAGATGCTATAAAGCATGGAGATTCTGATACAAGTCTTGATGAGCTAGCAAAGGCAATAGAGCATTTTTCGCGTATGTCTTAGCGGCGTTTAAATTTAATGATATAAGTTTAGAATCTTTTTTGCGATTAATTCAGATTCTGGCTATAACATTATGAAAAAACAAATATTAAACTTAAGGAAATGTTGCTATGAATATGGGATTTACACTCGAGGGTGAATTAGAGGGGAGAAAGCTTAGTCTTACTTGTACTGGTGTTATTAGAGACTATGAATCTTTTAAAGCATTTAAGGCAGATTTATTTGATATTGTAGGTGTGAGCGAAATAGAGCATTTGAAAGAAAAGGCTTTTGATGAGCTAGAGGTAAAGTTTGCTGACTCTCATCCTTTGCCTGATTGTCTTGTAGGTTTTTTCTTAAAGCTTTCAGAGAGAGATAAAATAGCCGTTAGTTTAATGACAAATGAAAACAAAATGTTAAGTTTTTTCATCTCATTATTTTTAGATGAGAAATTAAATGTGCGTTTATATTTATAATTGAAAATATTTTGCTACCATTTTGTATCTTTTAATGTGATAAGGAGTTGTAATGCAACAATATTCTAAGAGGATCTTAAGCCTTAGTGAATCTGCCACAATCGCAGTAGCAAGTCTAGCAAGAAAACTGCAAGCAGAAGGTAAAGATGTATTGAGTTTTAGTGCTGGAGAGCCTGACTTTGACACACCTAAAGTGATTAAGGAAGAAGCGATAAGGGCGTTAAACTGCGGTTTTACAAAATATACTGCGGTTGCTGGTATCCCTGAGCTTTTAAAGGCTATTTCACAAAAGCTAAAAAGAGATAATAATCTAGAATATGATCCAAAAGAAATCATTGTAAGCAATGGTGCAAAGCAATCGCTATTTAACGCATTTCAAGCAATCATTGATGAGGGTGATGAAGTGCTTATACCTACTCCGTATTGGGTAACTTACCCTGAATTAGTTACATATAGTGGCGGAAAGCCTGTATTTGTAGAAACAAAAGAAGAATATGGTTTTAAGGCAAGAGGTATTGATTTTGAAAGGGCTATTACGCCAAAGACTAAGGCTATTGTGCTTACAAGCCCATCGAATCCCACTGGCATGATCTACACGAAAGAAGAGTTAGAGTCAGTTATTGAAGTTGCTTTGAAACATAATCTGTGGATTATCAGTGATGAAATGTATGAAAAATTAGTCTATGATGGCGCTTTTGTAAGCATTGCTTCGCTTAATGATTCCATTATGCAAAAGACGATTACAATTAATGGCTTAAGTAAATCTGTGGCAATGACTGGTTGGCGTATGGGCTATGCAGCATGTAAAGATCAAAAGTTAATCAAGCTTATGGATAACCTACAAAGTCAATGCACTTCAAATATTAACTCCATCACGCAAAAAGCCGCAATTGTAGCCCTTGATGGCAGTGCGGACGCTGATATTGAATCTATGCGAGAGGCGTTTAAAGAACGCAGGGATATTGCATGTGGGCTAATTGATGAGATACCCGGCATTAGCGTTGTAAAGCCTGATGGTGCATTCTATCTTTTTATTAATATAAACAATGTAAAGGGACACAATGGTAATAGTATGGAGTTTTGCAAAGCATTGCTTGAAAAAGTCGGCGTTGCATTAGTCCCGGGAAGTGCATTTGGCATGGATGGCTTTGTGCGTATGAGCTTTGCTTGTGATTTAGCACAGATTAAAGAGGGCTTTGTGCGTATTAATAAGTTTGTAAGAGGTGAGTGTTAGTAATATCATTTGTTGCCTAACATATAAACAAAACGCAAGGAGAGAGATTATGATGCAGAAAATATTTTTTTGTTTCTTGACTGTAGGTTTGACGCTGTGTTTTGCACAATCTGCTTCCAATAGTCCAGAAGAGAAGTAAGAGAAGTGCTACAAAGAAAAAACATTGGCGTCTTGTATGTTCGCAATTGAGATATATGAGAATGGGTTTGGTATGATACGAAAAAATCCAAGAAAAGCTATTAATATTGCAGAATTTGTGTGTAAATACAATAGATATGGTTGTTTTAAGACTGATAAGTTGCGAGAGAAATTTAATATTTGGTAGTTTTTTGACAATGAGTTTGCGAGAGATAGGTGTTAGTGTCAAATAGTTTAGTTTTTAAATCCTAAGAATACATTAAGTGTAATGTATTGTAAAATATATAATTCTACACAAGATTAATGAAAGGCATATAAATGAAAACAATTGCTGCAAATCTCAAGGCAAATCACACTCCACAAAGCACATTAGCATATCTATCTCTTTTGCAAACAGAACTCCAATCTTTGCAAAATGCCAAAAAACACAATATTATCGTGTTTCCAAATCAAGCAAGTCTAACAGATAATATATATACGCATTTTGAGATTGGCGCACAGAATGCTTATCCTATTCAAAATGGTGCTTTTACGGGCGAGATAGGACAAGAGGTGCTTAATGCCTTAAAGATTAAGCATATTATGTTGGGGCATAGTGAGAGACGGCAAATTTTAGGCGAGAATAATGCTAAGATAAAAGAAAAGTTTGAGTTTTTCATGCAGGAAAATATGCGTATTATGCTATGTATTGGGGAGGATTCTGGTGTGCCTTGTGTTAGGGATTTTTTAGAATCTCAACTACAACATATTGACCTATCCTATCCGCTATTAACGATAGCCTATGAACCTATTTGGGCAATAGGCAGCGGAAAAACGCCAAGTCTTGAAGAGATTGCAAATATTATGCAAATATTAAAGGATTTAGGTGTTAAAAAAGCATTATATGGGGGCAGTGTGAATAAGGATAATATCACTAGTATTTGCTCTATTTCTGATGGTGTATTAATAGGCGGTGCAAGTCTTTGTGCTAAAAACTTTTCGCAAATGATTGCTTTGGTGGAGTAGCTTTTAATAATGGGGTAATGATTTTGTGCCAGCTAAAATAAACTGAGATTGAAATATAGATTAAAACCTTATTTTTTTACACTTGGATTCTCTTGTATTTGAGATATATAAGCTTCCGCGGGATATTACTTAACTGCGATTCCCAAAGCCACCCTTACTACAATCTGCTATTTTTGCAGTAAGGGTGGATAGGAAAATATCATATTTTTTCAAGAGTATCAAAAACTTTGTCATAATACCGCCAAAACATTCTCTTGCAATTGTTTAATCTATATTGTAGCCAATGTTAATCTAATGAATAAGCGCATAAATTCAGTGAGATTCAAAAAACCTGTTCTTTTATAGCCCAAATCAAACGATCTATACAACTTGTTTACTCATAGTAAATATCACCTCAACAGATCTTTATGAAATAAGTCTTGCGATACCACAAAATCACTGCTTTTTTTATGTTTTTTGTTATAATTTTGCCTTGATTTTAAATAAAGTTTGGCATTATGGAAATTGTGTGTTTAGCGATACTTGGGATTATCACCGGTAGCATTTCTGCTTTATTTGGTATTGGTGGAGGTATGATTATCGTCCCTTGTATGCTGTATTTGCATTATCTTTTACCTGAATTTAGCTTTTCTACACATGATGCGGTTGGCATTTCTGTTATGCAAATGATTTTTTCATCAGTGTTTGGGAGTGCTATAAATATTTTCAAAAAGAAAAATTTGTGTTTAGATTCTGCGATATTTTTGGGGATAGGTGGCTTTATTGGTGCGGCATTTAGTGGTGTTGTGCTTATGTATATCGCAGAAAAACATTTAGCTTTAATCTTTCTTTGCGTTAGCCTTTTTACATTCTATAAATTCCTTTTTAGTGTGAAAAAAACGCCACAAAAAGTAAGTCTCACAAAAGCAAAGCAAAGGGGCATACTTGTTATAATCGGGAGTTTGACTGGTGTATTTGCGATTTCTTTAGGCATTGGCGGTGGTGTTATGCTTGTGCCTTTACTCATGTATTTTCTGGGATTTGATACAAAAAAGATTGTCCCACTTTCACTTTTTTTTATTATGTGTGCAGCATTGAGTGGGACATTTTCATTTGTAAGGCATGGTGTTATAACAGATAGTGTGCTATATGCTGGACTTTTGCTTGGGGCTTTTTCTCTTGTTGGGGTGGTAATAGGCACAAGACTAATTGATAGTATGAACGCACAAATACATCATAGAATCTTGGTTATTATTTATCTAGCTTCTATTATCGCAACTTTAAATAAGGTGCTTGGATATTATGGTATTATTGGGGGTGGTGTATGAGACGATTGGTTTTGGCGGGAATGAGTTGTGTTATCTTTATCTCCATTTTTCTTTTACTGCATACTTCAAGCTTTGAGAGAATCCCGCCAAATCTAGAACTCTATGTATTAAAAGAGAATAATAAAGTATTGCATCACATTCACACTTCATTTTTTAACCCTGAAAACACCATTCATTTAAATGCCTATGATTCAAGCGGTCTTGCTTCATATCATGTAAGTATTACGGATAAAGATGGCAAGGTGTTGGTTGAAGAGAGTGAAGTGCTGCTTAAAAAGACAGAAGAGCTAAATATCGCATTGCCAAAGATTCCAAATCTAGCCGATGGCGATGAAGTCTTTTATCATGTGAGTGTGAGAGACTGGAGCAATTCAAACTTTTTTCGTGGGAATGAAACAAAGCTTACAAAACATTTCATAATCAATAAAAGCACACCACAAGTGCAAGTTATCGCTGCTTCAAAGCAAATCATGTATGGTGGAAGTGCGCTCATTGCCTTTAGCATTCAGCAACTATGGCTTTATGATAAGACAAAAGATTCTCTCATAGATAAGGTGATAGTAAGCAATGGGCATGATGAGTTTGAAGCCTATCCTTTTAAGAATAAGCAGGGAAAAATAGTCTATCTCTCACTTATTGCATGGCCTATTAAAAATACATTTTTTGATGGCACAATACAAGTTATTGATAGTGCGATGAATGAAACAAAGATTCAGATTCCAATTGCTACAAATGTAAATTATCCACGCAGAAAGTTTAATATGTTTCTAAGCGATTCTCGTCTGCAAACGCTTATTAAAAGACTAGAAGACAATGTAGTTATACCCCAAGATTTAACAACAAACATTGAAAAATTTCAGTTTTTTAACGAAACGATCAGGTATCAAGATAATCAAAGGATAGCGAACTTTTTTCAAATATCAAAGCAAACAAATATAGAATCCAATATACCAAGATTAAATGTCTTTGCCCCCATAAAAGAGGCACAAACATCTGGTCGTTTTGGCGATGAGTATATATATAAGTATCATAAAGAGCATGTGGGCTCTTCTGTGCGATATGGTATAGAGTTTATCGCTGAAAATGATATGCGCGTAATTAATAGTAATAATGGTATAGTAGCATTCAAGGGCAATATCGGCTCGTATGGGAATCTCGTGGTATTAAATCATGTGTTAGGACTAAGCTCAATTTATGGCTATTTAAACGCAATCCCAACATTACCAAGAGATATGCAATCTCTCATGCAAATAGGGCAAATGGGTGCTAGTGGCTTTGCTACTACCACTAGTCTCTTTTTTGCGATACTTGTGCAAGGGCATTTTGTAAATCCAAATGAATGGCTACAAGCAGAATGGATTGATACAAATATTAATCAAGTGCTTGATCGTGCGGATAACTTTGGCGTAAAACAGAAATGATGAAAGGCTAGAATATGAAAATATTTATTATTAATTTAGAGAGATCGAAGGATAGAAAAGCACACATGCAAGAAAAGCTTAGCTTGCTAGAAAAAGATCCGCTTTTTAAAGAGCTAGATTTAAGCTACAGCTTTTTTAATGCAATAGATTCTAAAAGTGAGAGTTTTAAAGAATATAAAGCAATGTTTAATCCCATGTTATGCTATTTGTGGCATGGTAGAATCTTAATTGATAATGAAATCGCATGTTATGCTTCTCATTATAGCCTTTGGGAAGAGTGTGTGCGACTTGATGAGCCAATTATTGTGCTTGAAGATAATATATTTTTTGAAGAGCATTTTTTGTCTGCTTTGCAAGATATGAAACGCACGAGATTCTCATTTGTGCGATTTTTTACTTCTGCAAGATCTAGAGATAAATACATTTACAAAATTGATAACTCAAACTATCATTATTCACTAAAAAATACCAATGGCACATTAGGCTATTATCTCACGCCATTTGCAGCTAAAGCATTTCTCACACAAAAGATATGGGATAGTCCTGTTGATATTTATATGGAGCATGTTGCCCTGCATCATGTTGATAATATTATTTATAAGCCGTTTATAGTGGGAGAAGATAGCATTGCCTCGCATTCTACAATCATAAATGCTGATGGCACGCATAGAGCAAACGATGGGGGGGGGGGGTAATACCCTTGCATTATAGAATCTTAAAGCCATTCTATCGCACATATATACAAATAAAACGCGCCTTATTTAAACTTAGCTATAAACCACCACGCGTAGTGTATAAGTTAAAGTCGTATATAAAGACTTTTTAATAAGCTAAGAATTGTGTAGGTGAGATTTAAAGTGTATATTCTATATTAAAAATAAGTATCTATCTCTTAAATATAATGCAAACTAGCTTTATTACTACACAAACACAACTCATAAACGAAGTTATAGAATTTAAAATTATAACATTATGATACTTCCTTATAGTTTTGTAACTCATTATACAAGCTATCACGCTCCACAGGTATAAAACCTGCATCTTTTATTTGATAAATCATTTCTTCTTTGCTTACGCCATTGTGACTTTTCGCCCCAGCGGCTGATTGTATGCTCTCATACTCGATTGTCCCATCCATATCATCTGCACCAAATTCTTGAGATACAATAGCAAGGTTAAACGAGAGAGACGCCCAGTAAGCCTTTAAATGCGGGATATTTTGCAATAAGATTCTAGCAATCGCCATAGTCTTTAGAATTTCTTGTGCGCTTGGGGCTTCCTTTGCCTTTAAAAAGTTATTATCCCTTTGATAAAGCAGGGGGATAAAAGCATTAAAGCCACCTTGTTTATTATTAGCTTGCTCTAATGAAGTCTGAATCTCTCTTAAACGAAGCATGTGATCAATCCTGTGATGTCTCTCTTCAATATGTCCAAAAAGCATAGTCGCATTACTCATTTTGCCAAGCTTATGCCATAGTTTATGTATCTCTAGCCACCTATCTGCGTTTGCCTTGCCATGACAAAGTGTCTTTCTCACCTTTTCATCAAAGATTTCTGCACCACCGCCGGGCAGTGAATCAACACCAGATTCTATTAAATCATTTATGACTTGCTCTAAAGGGAGATTAAACTTTCTTGTGAGATAGTCAATCTCTGCTGCACCCATAGCTTTTACATGAATATGTGGGACAGAATCTTTTACCGCACGAAACATATCTAAATAATGCTGATATTCATGCGTTGGGTGATGTGCTGCTACAATATGCACCTCTTTTGCACCATTATTATAGGCATTTACACAGAGATTTACCACCTCATCAATACTCATGCTATATGGATTTGGATTCTTGCGACTTGCTGAAAACGCACAAAATTTACACACATCAGCACAAATATTTGTAGGATTTATATGGCGATTGATATTAAAAAACACCTTTCTATCAAAATAAGATTCTCGTATTGAATATGCTGCATTCCCAAGTTCATAAATATCATAATCATAAAGTTTAGCAAGAGTTATTGAATCAAGGTCTGCTATATCACCACGCATTGCTTTATCAAGTAAATCCATAGTATTCCTTTTTATTTTGTAAAGCGTAATTATACGATAAAATCGCAAGGAAACATAAGTCATGCATGTATTTCTTTACATAAAAATGCTAATATGTGCGTTTTAGATTCTACAAACTAAAGATGATTACACATATTCACATAGCAAAGATGAAAAAGGAATAGAGTGCAGATTCAGAGTATCAAAGTTTTACTTGCAGGGTATTTGGGTGTCATTTTGCTTGGGACATTAATCCTAAGTATGCCGCCTATGTATCATACGAATGTGAGCTTTTTAGAAGCCCTTTTTACAAGTGTTTCGGCGATGACTTGCACAGGACTTGCTATAAAGAATACAGGACTTGACTTTACCACTTATGGACAGATTGTTATTTGCGTGTTAATCCAGCTTGGTGGCTTTGGACACATGAGTATGGCTGGAATCCTTTTCTTACTTATTGGCAAAAGGCTTAGTGCTGCTGAAAAAGATTTAATAAATGTCGTTGATAACCTTAATAATAACTCTGTGCAAGGCATTGATAAAGCGATTTTAAAAGCAATTGTGTTTGTATTAATCGTGGAGTTAATCGGGGCGTCCCTGCTTTGCCCTTATTTTGTATGGCAGCTTGGCGATACTAAAGAGGGCATGTGGGTTGGAATCTTTCATGCTATTTCTGCGTTTAATAACTCTGGATTTACTATATTAAAAGATGGCTTATTGCCCTACCAAGCAGATATTGTCGTGAATCTTGTTATCCCTATGCTTATTATTATCGGTGGTTTTGGCTATCTTTCATCGCTGGAATTTTCACATTTTTGTTATGCAAAGGTGCGTTATAGTCGTTTATTTACTCATAAAGCCCTCCGAATGCGATTAAGCCTTAATACGCGTATTGTGTTTGTTATGAGTGTGTTATTGCTTATTTGCGGTATGATTAATGTGCTTATTTTTGAGTGGTCAAATCCCAGAACACTAGAAAATGTGCCATTTTGGGATAAGATTATGAATGCCTTTTTTGTATCTACAAATTATAGGACTTCTGGTTTTAATATCTTTGATATTAGCGGTTTTGAAGAGCGGACAATGTTTTTTTCTATCTTTTTTATGATGATAGGTGGTGGACCGGGGGGAACTGCTGCTGGGATTAAGGTTACAACCTTTGCGGTGCTTGTAGCCCTATCTATTGCTATTGTTAAGAATAGAAAAAATACTACGATTTTTGGACGCACAATACCGCAAGATATTGTGTCAAAGGCATTTTGTGTATTTATTATCGCCCTTGTTTATCTTTCAGTAGCAACCTTTTTTCTGGCTATATTTGAGCCAAACATTCCTTTTTTACCACTTTTATTTGAAGTGGTATCAGCATTTAGCACCGTCGGAATGTCAATGGGCGATGGAGATTCCCTTAGTCTTTGTGCGGATTTTAATACGATTGGACTACTTATTATTATGATTTTAATGATTTCTGGTAAGATTGGAATCTTAGCTTTTACGCTTATATTTATGGGTGGGGCAAGGACAAAGCATGTGCAGTATGTGCAAGAGAAGGTATTAATTTAGAATCTTTATAAAGGATAAATCATGGCAAAAAGTTACGCGGTGCTAGGGCTTGGTAAGTTTGGCTATCATGTAGCTCTTGGACTTGTGGAAAATGGTGAAAATGTGATTCTATGTGATAATACAGAATCTAGCTTTGTTAATTTACGCGATAAAGCAGAACAGATTTATATTATCGATTGCACGGATAAAATCGCTTTAAAAGAGGCTGGAGTAAATGAACTTGATATTGTCATTGTAAGCATAGGCGAAAATATTGAGGCAAGCATACTCACTGTTATGGCATTAAAAGAGTTAAATAATAAAAAAATCATCGCAAAAGCTATATCAAGCACACATGGAGCAATCCTAGAAAAGCTTGGTGTAGATGAAGTGGTATATGCAGAAAGACAAGCGGCAAATCGATTGCTTAGTGAAATCACAGAATCTAATGTCGAAGAGATTGAGCTAAGTGCAAATATGCGTGCATGCAAGGCTATTGTAACAAGCTATTTTGTAAAGCGAAGTGTTGGCACAATACGAGAGGAAGATAATGTAAAAATCGTTGCTGTGCGTAGGGGCGAGACTTGGAATATTGATGTAGATTCTGATTTTATTTTACAAAGAGGCGATGTGGTGCTTTTCTTAGGACTTACAGAACATATAGAAGCGATTATGCAAACTTTGGAGGAGTAGTAGGATGGGTTTTATTGGTGTCAGGTCTAGCTGTAATTTGGTGGGTTGTATTTTCTGCTTTAATAAATATATGCAGTATGCAGTGTGTAATCCCATAATCTAAAATTTTATCATGTTTGCAGGTGTGGGTGAAACCCTTTATAGATTGTGAGAACTTCTGACAAATTGTCTTTTTAGAAATCATGTTAGATATTTGGCTACACTTAGCATAATAATCACTTAGGCATAAACCCCAAGCATAAATTATTGAATCGCACGAATTTTCCGAAATCCAAAAAATCTCGATTAACCCTACCATCTCATTATGCCCCAAACTTTACTAATTTTCCTTATTTTATATTTCACATTCATAAAATCATGCAAATAAAAAGAAAAATCATAGAATGTCGCTAGAATGTTTATACAAAACGATTCTAATTTTAAGATTCTAATATAAAGAGAGGTTATGTGATGAGTGCAAATACATATCATTCACCAACAGACTATCATGATTCTATCGTTACGCATTTAAGCGATTCTCAATTACGCACGAATCTCAAGTCATCAATGGACGCTTTAAAGGCAAATAGAAAAAGACTAATTGCTAGTCGCTATTATGATTGGGAGGGGCTGCGTGAGCTTGGTAGGCAGATTAAGCAAAGGGCATTAAGCAATTTGCCAGAGCTTTTAGAAAGGTTTGAATCTAATGCTACAAAACAAGGCATAAAGGTGCATTGGGCGAAAGATTCTAAAGAGGCAAATGAGATTATCTATAATCTTGCAAAAGAGAAAAATGTAGATACTATCCTTAAGGGTAAATCTATGGCAAGTGAAGAGATACATTTAAATGCGTTTTTGAAAGAAAAGGGTGTGAAAGCAGTAGAAACGGACTTAGGTGAGCTTATAATCCAGCTTATAGATGAGACACCGGTGCATATAGTAGTCCCAGCGATTCATAAAAATCGCAATCAAATAGGAAAGATTTTTGAAGAGAATCTTAAAGTAAGCTTTACAAATGTCCCAGAAGAGTTAAATGGCATAGCAAGAGTGCATTTGAGAAATCAGTTTCAAAGTTTTAAAATGGGCTTAACAGGTGTGAATTTCGCCATTGCAAATGAAGGGGCTATTTGGTTGCTTGAAAATGAAGGCAATGGGCGTATGAGTTCTAGTGCATGTGATATACATGTAGCCATTTGTGGTATTGAAAAGATTGTAGAAAGCTTTGAAGATGCGTGTGTGCTAGATACCTTGCTTGTGCCTTCTGCCACTGGTGCGCCAATTACTTGCTACAACAACATTGTCTCAAGCCCACGAAAAGAAAAAGAGCTTGATGGACCAAAAGAAGTGCATATCATCATGCTTGATAATAATCGATCAAAAATGCTAGCCGAGCCGCATTTTCACAAAGCCCTAAGCTGTATCCGCTGTGGGACATGTCTTAATCACTGCCCAGTGTATGATAAAATCGGGGGGCACTCCTATCTTGTAACCTATCCCGGACCTATTGGCGAAGTCATTTCGCCACAGATTTTTGGGCTAAATAATTGCGGATATATGACAAATCTATGCAGTCTTTGTGGGCGTTGCAGTGAGAAATGCCCCGTTAAGATTCCATTAGCTGAACTCATACGCGATTTACGCAGTGAGAGAGTGGGGCAGGGGCGTATGAAAATAGTGGGCTATCATGAGACACAAAGAGATGTTAAAGAGCAAAAAATGATGCAGCAGTTTAGCAAAGCGGCTACCAATGGCTTTAAATGGCGTATGGCTTTTAAAATGATACATATTTTCTCACCATTATTGCGATATGTAACACCTTTTTCATTCGTGCAGAAAAGCATGCTTGGCAAATGGCTACAAAACCATGAGTTACCGACACTAAATGGGAATCTCCATGCAAAAGTAAAGAAAATGAAAGGAGTAATCTATGAGTAGAGATAGCATTTTACAAGCAGTGAGAGAAGCAACTCGCACAAATCCTATACAATCAGTTAAGCCAACACACTTTGACACAATGATATATGATAGAGAGAATCTACTCTCTGTCTATACGCAGTATCAAAAGGCAAATATGGCACACCTCATAACAACCACAAAAGATTCTCTAGTAAATAGCATTAATGAGATTATTAAAGAATGCGACATTAAAGAATTGCTTTGTGCGAAAAATATCGCAAATATGCCAGATTCTATTATGCAGTCTTTAGAGACACAAACCCTGCTGTATGATACAAGCGTAGATTCTATGCGTGATAAGCTTTTTAGCATTGAAGCAAGCATTCTACATGCTCAAGTCGGCGTAGCAAATCTTGGTATAGTAGGGCTTGGGACAAATGAATGTAACCCTAGATTAGCCTCTCTTGTGGTGAAGACTTGCATTATTTTGTTGCATAAAGATTCTATTGTGCCAAATCTTTTTTCTGCATTTAAGATACTAAAGACTAGCGGACAAAATTCTGGACTACCTACAAACATTGTATTTCTAGCAGGACCTAGCAGGACAGCTGATATTGAGTTACAAACCGTCTTTGGTGTGCATGGACCACAGAATGTTTATGTTGTGTTGTATGAGTAGAAACTAAATGCTTTGTGGATTCTGTATGAAGTTTTTTTGCATGGAATCCTAAGGCTAGTTTAATTTGTGGTGCGTATAGAATCTTTGTTTGTTATGCTGATATAATAAATATAATCCAAACTTATTTCACTAAGATTCTATATGTAATAATAGGAAAGTTGCGGATATACACAAAAAACAAAAAGTTGTCTTTTTTATAGCATAAAAGCATTGTAAATATGTATTTTGTGTATTTTATGCACTATATATTGTATATTGCAATGCAGGTTTATTATGCCATTTTATTGTTTGATAAGGAAAGCTTGCGTTGATAATCTGACAAAATAGCAACGCAATCATAAATAAGGATAAATGCCATGACAACATGGCGAAAAGTGAAGTTAGATAATAAATCTAGAATCTATACATATAACGCGCAACAAATGAGAAAGTCTCTTTTGAATAATATTCGTTTTTATCGCCATCACTATAAAGATATGTGCCAGTATGTGCCTCTATAAATGGAATCTTACCAAGCACTTCTATCACATGCTCATTTTGAGTCCAACGCACACCAATATTTAATGCCATATCAAATGCTAGTGAGTTTTGATTACTAGAGCTACCCCACCAATACCATGAGTTTAGCCAATACACACCGCCTAATTGCAAACCAGCTATAACGCCTAGATTCCCATCAGCAACATTTGTAATGTTATATATCACATCAGCACCAACTCCAAATTGCATAACATAGAAATTAGCCCCCACTAAAGAGTGCATAACCACGCGCACCCAAACTATTACTAAACCAATATTCATAACCACCAAGCACACCATACGCTGCAGTTGTATAGTTGTATTTAGAAATATTTCTATTATATGGATTGTTCCAATGATACTCATTTTTCTGTTGCAAAAGCGAAGTCCCAGCCTGCAAACCAACAAAACCACCACTTTTTTCCTCTTTTAATCCATCGGCATAAGCCATACTAGAAATAAGTGCCAATGATAAAACACTTGTCTTTATACTCTTTTTAAATCCCATGATTTCTCCTTAAAATTTGTAATGAAGTTGGCATTCTACAAAAAAAA
>NZ_JMKW01000020.1 GCF_000686565.1 Helicobacter bilis ATCC 51630 | reverse complement strand
TTGCTTTTCCTTGTCATGTTGAGCCGCAAGGCGAAACATCTCTTTATATTTCAAAGCAGGGATTTTTCTAGCTTATTTCATTCAAAACACAATCAAGAACGCACACAAAAAAAGCCGCCGCAAAATTTGCAATATTTTTTTTAAAAAACACAGATTCAAAAAAAAGAGTTGAGAGACTTAAAAAAGTTAAATAGGCTAAGCATAAAAGCTTATTAAAGAAAGAAGTTTTATTAGATGTTTTAAAAGCCTTAAAAGAAACTTTCAAAACAAAGCAAACACCATAAACATGGGCTTAAAAACATATTTAAGTGATAAGGCTAAATATACTCACTTGGGATTCTAGCCCCCATAAAAACAATAAAAATTCCTACTTTAAAAGCATGTAGCTAACATAGCTTTTTATCCTTTTATTTGCCTATTTTCAGTGTGGTGGAAATAGATTCTAAGAAATCTTGCCATCTTGCATACTCTGGGTTGTGTCTGTTATTGAAGGTTTTTATTGTGTCTATATGTTTTATTTTTTGCGTATGTCTAATACGCTTATTTTATATTAAAAGATTATGAGGTGTTGTATTATAGACAATATTAAAATTTGAAACACACTATATTAACAGTCCTAAAAATTATTGATATAGTATTTTGCATATGTAGGCTGGTGTTATGTGGAGGTGTAAGTTAACATCATATGTTTTATAATAGGCAACTAATGGTATGCACTTCTAAAAACTTATCTCCAAACGCAATGTCGCATAGTTAGAATCAAGTAATTGTTCTCTAAATTCTTTTTGTTTATATGAATACATATAAGCTAGAGATATGCCCTTCCATGCGATTAAAACCCCGATCTCTGCTTCATAAACACACCTTGCCATATCAAGCTGTGTTTGAAATCCACCAAAAGAGTTTCCTTGTATAAACATATTGCGTCCTACAAAACGCTCTGCAATACCAAAAGTTACATAGAATCTAAAATCATCGTTCAAACTCATCGAACCTATATGATTTGAAGTAGCTTTTTGTATTCCAAAATCACCATGCAAACCATAGCCAACACGCATTTTTGCACCAACCTCTAAATGCGTATTTGCATTACCAAGGGCTATAACTCCATAAGGCAGTATATCAAAAATATTTGAGATGATATCAAAACGATACATTGCTTTACAATACGCATTCAATACAAATTCATTTTTAATCTGATGATCCCAACCTGCTAAAGGATAATAGTTGATTAACTCGTGTATTAAATCCTGTGCTTCTTTACCTAGTGCAGCCTTGCCCACCATGCCGATATTTAACTCAAGCTGTTCTAAAAAATTATCTGTGCGATTTTGTATCATGGTATTGAGATAGAGATAGCCGCCATAAGGGGCGTCATTTGCAGGTGGATTTAATGCAAAACGGGCTGAGGGCGTATAGACTTCTTGCCCTATGCCAATGCTAAAAGAGCTTACTAAATCTTTCTTAAAAAGCCTAGAGAATAATGTGGTATATGCAAGCGGACTATTCTGCCATTCTTTTGAGGTGTAACTAAGATTATGCCCAGCTGTATAGTATCTATCATAATTTGTAGGCTCAAAATATGCGTCATTATCGCTTGATAGTGCAATATGATGTTTGTTGTAAGCAACAATCTCTCTAGCATATAAAGTAGCATTCAGTATGCATAGAGCAATTATAAGCATAAATGCAGATTTATAGTTTCTATTTTGAATGTGAAAATACATGATTTCCTTTCATTAAGGTTTAGTTATTAATTAAAATTGGCTTTAAAATAACCCTGCCATCAATCAATACTATGGATAAAACTCACAAGATTCTAAAACTTTTACTATTTTTAGAATGCAAAACAATACAGACTTTTTGCTTATATTTCCATAAGTTTGTGTTAAGTTGTTTAGAAATGACAAAGACTTAGACTTTATATCTCTGGGTGAGGTGTGGATTTGCACGCTGTAAATAAGAAGTTTCTAGCCTTGAGCTTAGGATAAGTCCATAACATTGGACAATAATTAATTAAGACAGAATCAAATATATAAGTGCAAATAGAAGCAGTCAGATAAAAATTGTTAGTCAAAACAAAGACAAATATAGATATTTTATACTTTTATCTTAAAGCATGTTTTCAGCACTTTTAATGTATAATAAGCCTATTTCTATTTTGTGAGGGCATGATGAAAGCAAAGAATATGCGAATTCTCATTATACTTGTGTTGCTAGTTTTGGTAGGCGGTGTTGCTGTATATTACACAAATACCGCTGGTGATACGCAGAACAATAGAGCAGCGCTAGAGACCAAAGGGCAAGGTAATAAGCAAGATTTTGATACCAATCCGGATAAATCAAAAGATTCTCAAACAAAACATGAGGAAAATTTGGAATCTCATTTAGACACCAATGAGAGTGTGTTACCCACGGATACGCCCAATGAGAGACAAGAAACTCAATCTATAAAAACAGATACAGCAATTCCACTAGAAGATGATACTCTAAACTCAAATAGGCCACAGGATTCTAAAGCACAAAATCCCAATACCACCAAGGTATCGCAAGATAGCAATCAGCAACCTAAAGCAAATCTAAACCCCACAGCCAATACAACAGAATCTAAAAACAATAATTCTAAAACTAGCCCAAGTAAAACTCATAAAGATTCTGTAACAAAAACCGCTACAAAAGATAACAGAAAATCTAGCAAAGACATACAAAATACAGACACTACAACAAGCAGTAAAAAATCTGATAAAAACCCCACTAATGATAATCAAGCAGATTCCACCACTCTCGCAGAATCTAACACTACGCAAGATATACCTAATAAAGATAATGCCCCCAACGATGAGACTAATAAAGACAAATATGAAGCCATAACAACAGATTCTAATCACACAAACACACAAGATAATCAAGAAAGCAGCAAAAATGCAGAATCTAAAACTACAAATAATACAGAAAACACACGCCAAGATTCTAATCAATCTAATGATACATTAGCCCAAAATGAGACAGATTCTATAAATACGCAAAATAGAAGCATTGCAAACACTGAAAATATAGACCAAAACTCTATCAATCAAGATTCTACAAATCAGCAATCAGGCAATAAAGATTTAACTCATGAAACTAGCAATAAAGAAACGATGAATAACCAAGATGATAAGCAAAACAAACAAGAAAAAACAACACAAGATAACCCCCAAGACAAGGCAAACCAAACACAGCCAAGAGAAAGCACACAAACAGGTGCTTGTATAGCTGCTCTTAGCTGCAATAGCAGTGAGATAACACGCAGATTTGCCGCAACAAGCCTTGATTTACATGCAAGTGTGCGTGCTAGAGAAGAGGCACGACTGAAAGGGCAGAGTGCTGGAGATGAATTCATGCGTTTGTGGAAGCAGACAAGAGGGGCGATTTTACCAAAACTTACCTCGCGTGTAAGTAATATTTATGAGCAAGATTCTCAAGTTGATAGAGAGACTAGAATCTGCGTAGCAAACTACTACACAGAAGTGCTAGAAGACTTTGGCAATGGCTGGAAAGACAAAAAGGGCGATAAATCGCCTATGTATCAGGTTACCTATCAAATCTCATGTAAAGATTCAAATACAGACAAACTCACAATCCTAAATGAAACTCAAGTGCAAGGACGCAAACAAACAACAACCCTTGTGCGTAACAATGAAGCACGGCAAAAGCCACAAGGACGCACACCGCCAACGTGTGATTCAGATCTTGTGTATAGGCAGTTTGCACAGGCAGGATTCTACCAACACGCTATGGTAAGAGCCCAAGAGGAAGGTCGCAGAAACGGCACAGAGGCACAGCAAAAATTTATGCAACTATGGGACAAAACTAAAGCTCAAATCACCACAAAGCTAACCGCCCATATCAGTAATATTGAAGATAAGGGCATACAGAAAAAAACTCAAAAAAGAACATGTGTAGCAAACTACTACACAGAAGTGTTAGAAGACTTTGGCAATGGTTGGAAAGATAAAAAAGGCGATAAATCACCATACTATATTGTATATTACGCTGTTGCGTATGCAAATAATGAAGATGATAGCATTACGATTGACATTACCGCACAAAATAGGATAAAAAAGCCAAGGTAATATTGCTGTACCGCATTTTACTTGTTATGCTGTTGCTTAAGGTGGATCAAGCTTATGGGGTAATTCACCATCTATGAGGGATATAGGGGATCAGTGTGTAATGATTGGGAACTGGATTTTCTATTTTTATTGCCACAACCTATTTTTCCAAGTAGAAACTACATTCATACACTCAAGTTAAAGCTGTAATATTAAATGAGATTATTACTTTTTTAAGGTATCGCAAACCGCAAATATTGACTCATATTTGTAAATTGGTAGAGTCTAGATTTATTTGCGTTGAGTTATATTTGTTTTCGTATATGCTGGAGTTTTAGTCTGGCTAATCTTGGGCTGTGTTAAATTTAGGGTTATCAAATAAATTTGTGATTACTGCATCCTTAGGTTGTAGTTTCCTCTTACGCGTATTGTGATTGGCTTTGGGGGTCGCTTTAAACTTTTTGCGGACTGCTCTATCAATAATCGCATGGAATCATCTAGGGCTTCTGCGTTTGTTGATTGCAATATTTTTACATTCTCAATATGCCCATCTGGATACAATACAAATTCAATCAAGCCCACGCCTTGCTGTTTTAGATATATAGCAAGTTGTGGATAGCCCATTCTATCAGCGGTTTTTTGAAACACTTCGCCATTTAAAAAGTAACTCTCTGCTAGATAATCCTTTTCTTCCTTACTCATATTTTGCAGCTCTGTGCCATAAAGCTGCAAGAGATCATTGCGTATTTTTTGTGGCAGTTTATCAAAGTTTGCATTATCCGCTTGTCTTTTTAGCTCTTGTGTTAGGCTTGGCTTTGGACTAGCAAAGGGGTTGAATTCCCCTGTATTTTGCGGGATACTTAGACTTTGTAAGTCTATATCTGTGCTTGGTGGCGTTTGTGGCTGCGTGATTGTGGCTGTGCTTTTTTTTGTAATTTTCTGTTGCGGTGTAGGCTTATTTTGCGTGGCTTCTGTCTGTGGTTGTGATGTATTTGTGCTAGATTCTATAATGTTTGGCTGCATATTTTCCTGTTGCAACACACCAAGTGAGATAGGACGCAAAACCACCCTTTTTTCTGGCATAGGCAAACTTTTGTAGATAAAAAATAGGGCAATATGTGCAAGTATTGATAGACTAAAGGCGAGTAAGAATCTATCCTTATAGATTCTATAATGTGTGGCAACGCTACGCATTTACTGCCTTTTTGGTTGCTTAGAAAGAAGCTTTTCACTTAGAATCTGTGTGAAACTCTGTTGTGTTTGGCTAGATTCTATATCATTTGTTTTTTCTGTTTGTGTGTCGCAATGTATTGAATCAAGCAGGGTTATACCATGCGGATTTATGCCGATGAGATAGCGTTTCCCCCCGTATTTAATGAGTGCAATTTTATTTTTAGAATCAAGTATTTTTGCCTGTTCTAATACAATGCTAGAAGTTTCTATCCCTCTATTCTGCCGTAACTTAATCACATATAAGAGTATCAAAATAGCAATCATAATACCTAATACAAGGAAATATCGCCATGAGCTAATCTCATAACTATTCTCTTCTAATAAATTTTTTATATCAGAATCTTTAGCTAAGGGCTTATCTGTGTCGGTTTGGGTAGTATCAAAACACACAAGATATACCTTTGTATCATGTGAAATTAGCATGGCACTCTGTAATGCAGTATCTTTGCTGAATTCAATATAGGCGTGTTTTAATATAGAATCTTGCTTTATTGAAAGACTACCTAAAGGTGTAGCTATATGCTGTGTTTTATCAATGATAAAGTCTTTTAGCATGATATATTTATATTGTGAATTTGGCTGTTGTACCTTGATAGAGTCTTGCTTGATAGAATCTTGTATTGATAAAGGTGTGTTAAAACTTGTAGAATCTAGAATCTGTGGTGCAATGATAAGCTCTAAAAGTAAGGCAATATGTTCTTTATTGTCTATTTTAAGAACGCTAGATTCTGTCGTATCATGCAATATGGCTTGTGTTATCTTATACCTTGTAGCTGCATACACGCAAGAGAATAGGGCGTAATATAATAGAAATGCAAATATGCTATAACGCATACATATCCTTAAATCTTTATGCAATTAACTCTCATGGTCAGAGACTTCACGCGCAATGTAATACACAATCGCATTGGAATCTAAAATCTCATTAATCCTTATAGCAAGATTTCTTTCATATACCATAACTTCACCCTTGCCTACAACCCTATCATTTACAAATATCTCTACACTTGCCCCTGCTGGTTTTTGTAAATCTATGATAGAGCCTTTCTCATACTTTAGAATCTCATTAAGTGGTATTTGTGTCGTGCCTAAATCTGCGCTAAAAAGCACTTTCATATCAAGCAACCCCTCATAATTTGCCATCATATCTTCAAGATATGAAGCTAACTCAATCTCACGCGGGGTATGCACCTGCTTCTTGTCTAAAATCTCATATTTGTCTTCTGCTGCGTTCTTTTCTGCCATAACCACACTCCAAAAAATAATGCTAAATTATATACTATTTTTATAATTTTATAAAGAATATTTTGCAAGGCTTATTTATGCCTAAAAACTTCACATAAATAAACATAGTTTTTAAATCCTATTAGTAGCAAACTCCAAACTAATGCAAATCTTTATTCAAACTAATAGCCCTAGCACTTCTAAAGGCAATAAGACAAGGATTCTGTGTCATGAATCTAAAATGCACGCCATTTAGACCGCTTAGCATGTGTCCTTTATATAGTCCATTACTTTGTATTTCAAAATTAGCATTTACTTCTTTAATTTTTAGTGCCTCTTCGCTATCTATTTTTACCACACTTCCAGCAAGTATTGTAGTCCCAGCATCAACGATACAGCTATCCCCAAGGCTAATGCCTGTCACAGAGTTTGCCCCTAGTAAGCAGTTTTTACCAATGCTAATAGGCGTTGTATTCCCACCGCTAAGCACACCCAAAATACTTGCTCCACCGCCAATATCTGTGCCTTCACCAACGATTACAGATGAGCTAATGCGTCCTTCATTCATACAAGCCCCAAGTGTGCCAGAGTTGAAATTCACATAGCTAGCACCCGGCATTTGCGTATAACCAGCACCCAAAAACGCACCAAAACGAGTTTTTGCACTATCTAGGATTCTAATATTATCTGCTTGTGGTAATACCTGCATTAAATAGCGGGGGAATTTGTCTATAAAGTCAATACATGGGAATTCACCCTCCATTTTTAGCGATACTTCATTATCACGCAAATACTGCAATTCATAAGGCTTATTACCACTCCATGCAAGATTTGGTAAAAGTCCAAAGATTCCATCAAGATTAAGACTTCTAAGCGGTGCAAATCCTGCTGATAATGCGTGTAATTTAGCATAGGCTACTTGCAGAGAGTTTGTTTGTAAATCATCAAAATATGCAACAAGTTGGAATTTATAAAACTCATTTTCACCCTTATAGATATCACTTACATGACGCAATAACTCAAAAATGATTTGTATATTTTTATGCTTCTCCCCGATATGTCTGTGTATTTTGCTATCTGTAAAAAGCACATCAGCGGTTTTTATTGAGTATGGATCGGTTGAAAATTTATCGCAAAAATTCTTAAACTTTTGCAAAGTGTTTTCACCTGCATGTTTTTCATCATAGATTGAAAGCTCTTTTTCAATAAAGGGGTAAAATAGACATAACGCGCGAAATACAAATGCTGCATCAATATCAACAACCACTTCATTATTCTCAAAATTTTGCAATTTTGCCGCCGTTGCAAACACCGCAAAGCTACCAAAATTTTGCATAAAATTTAGAAAAGGAAAATTGATACTTATAACATTTTTAGAATCAAGGCGAGAAAGCTCTGCTCTAGCTATCCCAAAACTTTTTGGCTGCTTTTTGTCCTGATAGAACGCCTCTACAAATTGCTTAAAGTCAGCTTCTGTGCGAATGATTGATATTGAAGAATGGCTTGGTGACATAAAATCTCCTTTGAAATAGTATAGAACTCTAGAATAAACCCGTTATGGTATCATAAAAGTTTGTATTTTTAGTTGCATGAAATTATAGTAAGGTATGCAGGGCTAACTTTTTTGAAGTTTGCTATCTATGCAAACATAGAAATGCAAAAAATATAACATTGATTTTTAATAATGAAAATAATGTGATTGTTAATGGTGTTATATATTAATTCTACTTTTAGAATCCTGCATAGCAATAGTATTGAAAATAGTATTAAAATCGCATGATATAAAACTTTTTGATACAAATATTCCATATTTAAGCACTCATACCATTTCATAATGCATAACTATGTAAAATTTATATTAAATAAAAATAATGAAAAATACATATATACAGAAATAATATTTATGTAATTAAAAATCAAAAATATATAATAATATAGCTACAAAATTATATATATGATAGTTTTCATATACTAAGAATAAGTATTTTTTTGCTATAATTGCAGTTATCCATTTTGTTTTATAGAATCTTTATTTTTTTGCATTGTCTTAGCGTAGTTGAAATGTTCTCTTTAGATTTGTAACCTTATACTAAAGAAGTGCTGATATAGATTCTAAATAAAACAACAATATTTCTAACTAAATGCGAGAAGGGAGATGATATTATGAATTTTTACTCAAGACTTGGTATCGGTGCAAAAATCCTTATAAATGTAAGCACCATTCTTATAATATGTATGCTTATTATGCTTGGAGTTATTGTAAAAGAATCAACAGAGATTCAATCGCGTGAAGCAGAAAAATTGATTATTAACGCAGGGAAACGCACAAGTAATGTCATGCGTGGTTATCTCGATGAGGTTATGCTATCTCTTGCCTTATCTCAACGAAATATCGAAGAACTCTTAACGGCAAATGGTGGCAATCAAGCAATCATGGAAGATAATGTCATGAATATGATTAAGACAACTGAGTGGGGGAGCTATGGCTATGTGTATTTAAAAGATTCTAGATATAGTGGTGATAATATCATAAATCCAAAGAATAGACTAGATAATGATGATTTTTTGATCCTTATGTATGATCCAAATATAAGTGGGGATATAAAACATTTACAAGCTCATTCAAATCTTACAAATCTACCCGGTTTCAAAGAAGTCATGCAGACAGGGAAACCCAGTATCGGCATACCTAGGATATTAGAGATAGATGGCAATAGTCAATTTGGTGTAACTATAAATTTTCCTATCTTAAACAGAAAAAAAGAAATTAAAGGGATAATTGGTTTTTTTGTTGAGTTTAAAACATTTAGTAACGAGATTCTGGCAAACAGAAGATCTGTATTTACAAACGATTATAATATACTTATCGCGCAAGATGGCACGATTGTAGCTCACCCAAATGAGTCATTTTTGGGTAAAACTTTAACTCAAGCAAATTCTCACCCAAGTATGCAGGCAGTTGTAGATTTTATAAGCACCCACAAAGAAGGTGTGCTTCAGTATTACAATGCTCGTGGAGAATTAAGCTATGCGGGTATCGTGCCTTTTAAAGCAGGCCGAAATATGGATACCTATTGGACATTTATGGTTGTCGCACCTGAAGATTCTATATTCAGTTCTCTTTTTAAACTCCGTCTTACTATTTTATGCTCCGTGCTTATATCGCTAGGGGTTATCATTGTTGCTACACAGCTTTATATTAGAAAGCGTATTGTTTCAAGGATTCATAATGTGCGTCATCATTTACATGCATTCTTTGCTTTTCTTAATCATGAAAGGAAAGAGTTGCCAAATGCGTTGCGACCAAAGGCATTAGATGAAATAGGAGAAATGGCACGAGCCATCAATGACAATATTGAAAAAACAAAGCTTGGATTAGAATCTGATAAAGCTCTTGTAGCAGAATCTCTTCAAGTCATAGATAGAGCAAAGCAAGGACATGCTGATAGACTTATTGAACAAAAAGGAAATAGTCCACAATTAAATGAATTAAGAGATTCTGTAAATGAGTTATTAAATCTTTTAGCTGTAGGTGTAGGTAAGAATCTAAATGAAATCAATCGCGTGTTTGAATCTTATGTAAGCCTAGATTTCACAACAGAAGTAAAAGACGCACAAGGTAGAGTAGATATTGTTACAAATACTTTGGGCAAAGAGATTAGAAGTATGTTGCATACAAGTCAAAGTTTTGCAAAAGAGTTAGAATCTAAATCAAAAGATTTAGAAGAAGCAGTAACTACTCTTACACAAAGCTCAAACACACAAGCAAGCTCACTTCAGCAAACTGCTGCTTCAGTTGAAGAGATCACTTCATCAATGCAAAATGTAAGTGGTAGAACAAGTGAAGTTATAGCTCAAAGCGAAGACATTAAAAATGTAATAGGCATTATTAGAGATATTGCAGACCAAACAAACTTACTTGCACTAAATGCAGCAATAGAAGCAGCAAGAGCAGGAGAGCATGGTAGAGGCTTTGCAGTCGTAGCTGATGAAGTAAGAAAGTTGGCAGAGAGAACTCAAAAGTCTTTAGGTGAAATAGAAGCAAATACAAATATACTAGTCCAAAGCATAAATGACATGGCAGAATCTATAAAAGAACAAGCACAAGGCATAGGACAGATTAATGAATCTATCTCGCAACTAGAGCAAACCACACAGCAAAATGTAGAGATTGCTAATAAATCACAAGATATAAGCACTGCAATAGATTCTGTCGCTGCTAAGATTCTAGAAGATGTAAATAGGAAGAAGTTTTAAGATGATATAAGTTTCTGTATATGCTTATCATACAAAAACTTTTTACTTAAAATCTTTTGTATAGTCTCTATTTTTTTGGAGCATATAGTAAAATCACATGCAATACTTCTCTACTATATGCGAGAATTAATCCAAATAAACAAAAACATAATTAACTTATCCTTTTCATATCATAGATTAAAAAATAATAAAATTTTGCTATAATCACGCGATAACGAAAAAATGGAAAAACAACATAAACAAAAAACAAGATAGCAAAAGGGAGTAAAATCATATATGGAAATCCTTGAGATTGAGAATCATGCGGAGTTAAAGAGCGCAAAAAATGGCTTAGTATATGCTGTTCTTTGCGGTATTATTATCTGTATGTTATCCCCTATACTCGTGCAATCTGATATGCTTTTTAATGTTATTTCACTTGCTTTCTTAGTATATAGTCTCTATGTGTTATATAGATTCAGTAAGATTGTTAATGCGTTATTATTTCGCAATTATGTGTATATGATAGTTATACAGATTCTTTGTAGCTTTGCCCTAGCTTTGTTTGAATCTAGCAGTGCGTTAGTGCTTTTAGAAGCTTTAATCGCCTATTTTATTGTAGCCCTTTGCTGCAATATGTATTTTTCTTATAAGATCGCTTATGAGATGAGTTCTATTACTAACTTAAGGCATTTTATCACCGCTTTTAGACTTTATGTTATAGCATCTTTTGTTATGCTTTTAGGGGTTTTGCTTGTGGCATTAGCCTTTGATACCAGCGGGATACAAAGCGGTATGCAGGTTGATATAGCTATTGCGACTTTAGCAGAGGCAAATTCTAGTTTATTATTTGCCTTTTTAGTATTGCTTGTTGTGATATTTGCTACATTTTGCATAGCACTTGGCTTTATACTGCGTGGTCTTATAAAAATTACACATGTAAAAGTGAGAATATCAAATATACATTAAATAGAGGTTGCAATGATTATTAATATAGTTTTTACGCTAATTATGCTAGGACTAGCTGTATGGGATTTAAGAAGCTTTGGTAGTAACAATCACAAAGATTTTAAATCACTCATTATGAGTATAGGGATACTTGGGACATTTGCAGGTATCTTTGTGGGGCTTATAGGCTTTGATACACATGATTTATTAAGCTCTGTGCCTATGCTTTTAGATGGGCTAAAGATAGCCTTTTACACTTCTATTGTAGGTATGGGATTAGCCATAGCCCTTAGCATATATCAAAAAGGAAAAAGCAAGGCAACTGAAAATAGTGAAATAGATTTTATCGCTACACAAGCACACAAACTCGATGAACTCATGCACTTAAGAGAACTCACATATATTAATACCGCATTAAGAGAGATTAAAGCAGAGTTTGTAAAAAAAGAAGATTTTGAAAAAGACTTAAAACAAATGCTAAAAGATATTGATGTCTCCTTGCATAAAGCCCTTGAGACATTAGCAAGTGGAGCAAGCAAAGAACTCATTAAAGCTTTAGAGATAGTGATTAGTGATTTTAATAATAACTTAAAAGAGCAGTTTGGTGAAAACTTTAAGCAATTAAATGAAGCAACCTATAATATGCTAACATGGCAAGACCAATATAAACAACAGATATTAGATAATACAAACTCAATGCAAATGATGCAGCAAACCCTAAAAGATACGCAAGATTCTATGCAGCAAGCAACAGAATCTATCCTAGCAAATAAAGAAAATCTCGCACAAATACAAGAATATAATAAGCAAAATAATCAAATACAAGAAAATCTAATACAAGCATTACAAATGCTAAACGCGCTAGAACAAAGCTTTGAAGAAAAATTACAAGCAATAGCAACGCTAAAAGATTCTAGCCTTGAAGCCCTAAAAGATTCTAAAGACTTTATTAAATCTTTGCAACAAGCAAAAGAAGACTTGCAAGAGTATTTGCGTAATTATGAAGAAAAGCTACTTTCATTTTTTGAAACAAGCTGTGCTAGACTTGATAGCACAAATACAACCCTGCAAACTCAAAATAGCCAGATTCTAGAATCTATTAAAATATCTTATAATGACTTTAAAGATTCACTGCAAAATGCAAACACAGAAGTTTTAGAATCTTTTAAAGAAGCGAGTAAAACCTCAAATGATTTAGCAAAAGTGATTAATGAAGATATAGAGATGAAGTCAAACTCTATGCTATCTCTTAATGAATCCTTTAAGAATAACGCAGATTCTATGCTAGAAAAACTCAACACAGCGAGTAATGAAAGCATACATAAAGCCGCACAAATGCAAGAAAAAATGCAAACACTCTATAACGAGCAGTTTGCCACACTTCATACAAAGATGACAGATACAACAGAGATTTTGCAAGAAACGCTTACAAATAACGCGAATAAGCTAGAAAACTTTACAAAAGATTCTATACAAACGCTTGCAAATGCCTTTGAAGAACGAGATAAAATCTTACAAAACATATTGCAAAATAATTATGAAGCAATTATGAGAAATATTGATGCGTTGTATCAAAACTTCCAAGAAAAAGTAGCCAAAGATTATCAATATATGCAAGATAAGATTCTAGAATCTTCTCAAACAGCCTATGACTTCCTAAAAGATTGTGCGAAAGAATTAGAAGATTCTGGAAAGATAAATCTACACACAAGTATAGAAATGACAAGCAATCTTGCAAAAGAGCATATAAACACACTTCAAAATATGCAAGAAGAAAACTTTACGCAAATAAACGAACATGCCCTAAAAACAAAAGAATTTATCACACAAGCTCAAGAAGCAAGTATGCAAACTCTAACTAACCTGCATACAGCAGCACTAGAAAAGCTAGAAGAAAGCAGCAAGGAAACAACACAAAACACAATAGAAAGTCTATCCACACTCCACACTGCATATAAAGAAAATATAGAATCTAGTCTGCAAACCACACACGAACACCTAGAAAAAGAGCTAAATATGCTACATGAAGCCACAAAAGACACACTCCAAAACATGCAAGATGGACTTCAAACGCAGCATACAAAGACAACAGATTCTATCACCGCAGTGATTAAAAACTCAAGTCAGCATTTCATACAAACTTCAGATGATTTTGTAGAATTACTCAAAGGGCAATATAAGCGTATGAATACCACTTTTGATAAACAAGCCCAAGAAATGCAAGAGTTTTTACAAACACAAACAAATACCTTGAATGAAAATCTATTATCACAAAATGAGAATCTAAAAACAACCTTTAGCACACAAACAGAGCAATTACAACAAGACCTAAGCAAAAAAGGCGAGATATTACATGAATTTTTACAAACACAAACTACCTGCCTTGATACAAACTTACAGCAAATGCTAAATAAGTTTAATAAAATGCTAGAACATAATTATATGAATCTAAGCGATATGCTTGAAAAAGATAATAATCTCATTGTAAAAAGTCTAGATTCTCAAGCTATAAATCTATCAAATAGCCTTATAAACTCACACCAAAAGCTAGATGACTTCCTGCAATCTACTTATGAAAAATTAAGCAATAATGCAGACTCCTTGCTTTCTAAAATCACAAATAATAGCACGACGCTATCAAGGAATCTAGGGCTAACAAGTGATGCTTTAAAAGAGAACTTACAAGAGATTATTGAGAAACTACAAGAGACAAATACAGAAAGTCAAAAAAGCTATGATGAAAAGCTAAATCACACATTAAGCACACAGCAAACAATATTCACAGATATACAGACAAAATCGCAAGGATTCTATGATACCATAGGTAAAAATTTAGAGAGTTTTACGCAGAGTTTGCAGACAACAAGCAGTGATATTCACTCAAACTGCCAAAATATTCTAAGTGATATGAAAACTTTGAGAGAGAATAATCAGAATCTAAGCCAAGAAGCCCTAAGTCTAGCAAAAGAGACTTATGCGAAATTCTATACAAATTTAGAAGAAAATCTAAACTCACTCACACAAGGGCTTATCACTCAATTTAGTAGTGTTATGCAAAAAAATGAAGGCTTATTACAAAACTTTGATGATAAAATATCAAGTTTTAGCTCCACACTTGAAGGCTTTGAGGGCAGCACAAAAACAAGCTTTGAAAATCTTAACACCCATTTTAAAAATCTCTGTGTGCAATACATTAAGCTTATGCAAGCAAGTATGCAAGCAAATATTAAGAATCAAAATCAAGCCACACAAGAATTGCATAAAGCAGTCCAAGCCATAGAAATAAATGTGAAAACTATCACAGCTTCAAGCGATACATTACTTACAAAACAAAAAGAAACACTAGAAGCAGTGGTAACGCATTTTAAAACAAACACAGATGAGATAGTAAGACAAGGGGCATTAATCCATGAAAATTTAGGTACAAATCTTGAAGCCCTAGATTCTAAAATGGAGCAAATGACACAAAGCTTTGCGAACAATTATGAATGGTTTTTAAAGAAAGTTAAAGAAATTATGGGTGTTGCATAGCTAAGGGAAGCGTATGGAAGAGAAGTCAAGCCATTGGATTACCATATCAGACATGATGTCTGGTATCATGATGATTTTTATGATGATTGCCATAGCCTTTATGGTAACTTTAGAGAATGAAAAAAAGCAGCTAGAGATACAGAATGAAAAAATGCGAGATTTAGCAGAGAATTATTCAAACCTGCAACAAGAACTCTACAAGGATTTAATGCAAGAGTTTGGCAAGGATTTAAAGAAATGGGACGCTTTTATAGATGAAGATACAACGATACGATTTCAAAAGCAAGATATTTTATTTGATGTGGGACAAAAGAGAGTAAAAGAGAGATTCCAAAAGATACTAGATGATTTTTTCCCGCGTTATGTGCGTATTTTATATGGTGAAAAATATAGGGATTTTATAGAAGATATTAGAATCGAGGGGCATACCTCTAAAGACTGGGAAGGCGCACAATCGCTTGAGAGACGATATTTGGGCAATGCTGAATTAAGTCAAGAGAGAGCTTTTCAAGTGCTAAAATATTGCTTTTCACTACCTAGCATTAATGATAAGCAAGAATGGCTTATTAAACTTTTGCGTGCAAATGGCGTAAGCTTTGCAAAACCACTAGCAAGTGATGAGTTATCAAGAAGAGTTGAGTTTCAAGCAAGCTTTAAGGCAAACGAACAGATTCAAAAGATATTACAAGCAGGACAAAATAAGAAAAAAGATAGGGTAAAAAGCTAGTTTTTTGCATTCTATGCTTCCTTGCCCTTGTATGGTTGGTTTTATTTGGATTTATAAATTGTTCAATCGTGCAACATTTATCTTAATTTTATATATCTTTTTGCTATTTGTTCGTATATTCTTTTACTGAATATTCGACACACTTAAACTAAAACGATCACACATTATTTGAAATCGTATCTTATTGATTGTCGAAATAATGTATAAAACAAAAATTACACTCTTTTTATATTTTTTATCAAAGAGTGCATTTTTATTTAAGATATTTCACACAAACTTATCATAACTTATTTTTTATTTTTTTTGATATAATCTAGTTAAATAAGACTCTTTAAGTTATAGTTAGTTATATAGTATAAAAGGAGATATTATGAATAATCCGCAGATTTTAGTCCTTGATTTTGGTTCTCAATATACACAGCTTATTGCAAGAAGATTGCGTGAATATGGCATTTATACAGAGATTGTCCCCTATTTTGAAACACTAGATTCTATTAAGGCAAAAAAGCCTAAAGGTATCATTTTAAGTGGCGGTCCAGCAAGTGTGTATGAAGAAGGGGCGTATAAGCCAGATTCTAGAATCTTTGATTTAAATATTCCTATACTTGGCATTTGCTATGGTATGCAGTATATCGCACACTTTTTTGGTGGGAGTGTGGTAAAGGCTGAAGCTCAAGAGTTTGGTAGGGCGGTTCTAACGATTCTAAATGGAGATTCTCTAACACATGATAATGAGCTTAATTTGCAAACTACACATTGCATAATGCGAGAATATACCCTAGATGATTTATCTAGCCTGTGTGATTTGGTAAGTGATAAAGAGAGTATGCAAACATTAAAAACTTTAAATCCACAAGAGGCAAAAGCATGGCTAGATAAGCAAATAGCAAGTTATAAGCAACATGGCTATGGGATTTGGGCGGTGATTGATAAAACAAACGGAAAGATTATCGGTAATGCAGGTATTGAAAAAGCGACTATAACTCATAATGGCATATCACAAGAAGTTTTAGAAATAGGCTACATTTTAGAAAAGGCATATCAAAATAAGGGCTATGGTCAAGCAATACTCAAGGAATGCATAAATTATGCTTTTGAAAAACTTTATGCAAATGAAGTCTATTTTCTCATACATAAAGACAACCATGCTTCATTGCATATTATACAAAAGCTTGATGGGGCTTATTGTGAAACGCATAATGATGAAATGCTATGGAAAATAACAAACCATCAGGCTAATAAAGCCCATAAAAGTCAAAGCAAACAAATAACAAGCGATACGCTTATTTTGCGAGAGTTTGTCTCAAGTGATTTAGAGGATATAGAATCTATGCTTTTAGATTCTGAAGTGATGAGTGCATGGGGCAGGGCTTTAAGCAAACAAGAGGCAAAAGAATGGCTAGATAAGCAAATGCAGTCATATAGAAAGTATGGCTTTGGCTTATTTGCAGTCGTTGAAAAAAGTGGCAATGAGATAGTAGGGCAATGTGGCATTACATGGCAGAGTGTGCAAGATTCTAATCTTTATGACACAATTAAGGCGAGTTTGAGTAATGCAGACTATTTAAACCATGCAGCACAACACGCCATGCAAACCTTGCTAGATTCTAAAGCACCATTATTGCCTGAACTAGGCTATATCTTCAAAAAAAGTCATTGGCATAAAGGTTTGGCAAGTAAAGCAACTAAAATGTGTATGGAATATGCGTTTAAAGAGTTAGGTTTGCCCCTGCTTATAAGCCTTATAAAAACGGATAATATCGCCCCACAGAATCTAGCGAAACGACTTGAAATGCGTATCATAGGCAAAAGCAATAAGACTTTTGATAATAAAGAAATGGCACATTTTGTCTATATGCTAAAAGCAAGTGATTATATAGGGCTAGATTTAAATGCAAATGATTCTAAAAAAGTCTTGCTTGAGTTTGCAAACTATACAAAAAATAATCCTATGAGTGCCGATACAAAAGATGAGCTTTTAAAGATATGGAGAGATTCTGTGCATGCAACCCATCATTTTTTGAAAGCAAAGGATATTGATGAGATTGCAAATGATGTGGAGAATCTTTTAGATTCTATTTGTTTAGAATCTAGTTTGACACAAAATCCAGATTCTACAAAACGCACAATGAAGAGTTCTGTGGAAGTATCTTTAGGCAATTTTGCAGGTTGTGTAGATATTGCAACAAGGAGTTATCTAGACGATAATGACGCAGTTGCAATATCAAACTTCTGCAAAAGTGGCAAAGAGACAACGCAGTCAAACAAGAATCTAGATTCTAAAATAACGCACCCTAAACCCTGCACCCACCCAGATTTGGTGGAGAATCTAGATTCTATACATTTTGCACCCCAAAGCCCTGCACCCGCCCAAGTGGTTGGGAATCTAGATTCCACGCATATTATTGTAGCAAGCGATTACGACAAAAAGCTAGGCTTTATTGCGTTGCGAGGCAATAAGATTGAAGCCCTATTTATAACCCCTAGCGCGTTTAAAAAAGGTGTTGGAAAAGCATTGATAGCAAAGGCTTTAGAATCTGGCTTAGGTGATTATGATTATATTCTAGTTGATTGTAATGAAGCAAATACTGATGCAATCGCATTCTATCATACACTAGGCTTTGCTATCTTTGGCAGAAGCCCTAAAGATTCTTATAATAGAGATTTAGCGCTCGTGCATTTTAAGGCAAGTAGTGCGTTACTCATGCGTTCTTTTAATCTTAGCTATGATATGCCTTTATTTGAGACAGAAAGACTTATAATAAGGGCTATGCGTAAAAGTGATACAGCAGAGCTTAATGCTATGCTGCTTGATCATGAAGTAATGAGTTCATGGGAGTATAACTTTAATGATTCAAGTGTGCAAGAGTGGCTTAATACGCAGTTAGAGAGATATAAAAAGTTTGGCTTTGGGCTTTGGGCTGTGATAGAGAAAGAAAGCGGGGCAATGATAGGACAAGCAGGACTTAGCTTGCAAACCTATAATGATAAAAAAGTGCTTGGCATGACCTATATCATCGCAAAAAGCCATTGGAAAAAGGGCTATGGTGCTGAAGTGGCACTTGGGTGTAAGCATTATGCTTTTAATGTATTGAAAGCAAAAGAGCTATATTTGCTTATTAAAGAAGATAGTGAGGCGTCAAAGGCAGTAGCAAATAAACTACAAGCGTATTTGCTTGGAGAGACGACTTGGACTTATCGTGGCAGAGAAATGCAGCGGCTTGTATATAGAATCAAAAACACAAATACAACGCATTTTAGCCTTGAGACAAACCGCACGATATTGCGTCCTTATAAAGACTTCGATTATCCTATGCTTAGGGCAATCTTGCAAGATAAAGAGACTATGCAATCTTTCAATGGTGCATTAAGCGAAGAAGAAGTGCAGACTTGGATAGAGAGAGAACAAAGCAGTATAGATCGATTTGGCGTTGGCTGGTGGGTTATCGCTGATAAAAATAATGGCAGCGTGATTGGACTTGCAGGACTTCATTATACAAAATATCTTGAAATGCAGTATGTATTGCATAAAGACCATTTACATAAAGGCTATGCTATTGAAGTAGCCCTTGCATGTAAGGAATATGCCTTTAAGCATTTGCGTGTAAAAGAGATGTATTCACTATGTAGGGAAGAAGATATTGCTGCACAAAATGTAGCAAAGAGAATTGGCATGGAAAAAATGGGGATTGTAACTGATGAAAATAGCAATACAAAATACATAGAGTTTTGTGCTACAAGTAGGATAAATCCACTCTCTTATACAAAGTATAGCTATACAGATTCTATGGAATCTCTAGAATCTTTGCAAAAAAATCTTAGCAGATTAAATCTAAAAATTAATTCATTGAATACGCTAGATTCTAAAGAAGTGCTAGATTTAAGTGCGTTATGGCAAGAATACGTTGCAAAAACGCATACGCATGTATCACAAGAAGCAATCATTAGTAGTGGTAAAAATATGCAAGACATTCTCTCAAAATGTCATCAATGCTTGGTTATTGAAAGTATAGAAGAGAATGCGAAAGAAAATGAAGCATTAGGCTTTTTAGTCGTATATGATAAAGCAGATAAAAATAGCTTTGTAGAGATATTTTTATGCACGAATAAGGCAAGATTAGAAAAAGAGGGTATAGCATTATTACAAGCATTGTTGCATACAAATGATAGTGAGATAATTACGCTACCTTGCCTTTTAGAGCAAGATGAAGCGGGGCTATTATATGAGTATCTGGGCTTTATTAAAAGCGGTGATGACACTCACTTTAAACACCTTGAAAATGAAATATCAAATGTAGATAAAAATCTCGTGTATAACTATCATAATACAGAATTGCCCTGCTTTATTTATGGGGTTACAAAAGACAAGCTGAAACTTTCATTGCGTTCATTCTTATTGCAAGATTCTCTCTATTGCGATAGAGAATCTTTACTCATAAGCACATATTCAACGCTAAGGGGCAATACTCATAATAATGTAGAAAATAAGAATAACAAGATAGCATTATTTGCTAATGTGAAGCAAGATTCTATCGTGTGGATGAGCCACGCGGATAAGGTAGAATCTATCCCGCAGGGCTTTAGTGAGCTTGCAAAGTCGGGCAATACGCATTATTGTGCGATTGCGGATTCTAAACGCAAGATTTACGCCCTGCAATTTCACCCCGAAGTCGTGCATAGTGAATGTGGCGGGGAGATTTTGAAAAATTTTGCTGTGGGAATCTGTGGGGCAGATACGAACTGGAATATGCGGAATTTTGCGGAAGCTGAAGTCGCAAAACTGCGTAAAATCGTCGGCGTGGATTATGCAAAGAATGCACTAGAGATTCCTACCCGTTGTGCGTGGGCAACCGATAAAGACGAAGCGACAAGAAAACTCTATGAAAACTACCACGATTATGAGTGGGGTGTGCCTCTGCACGAGGATAAGAGACTCTTTGAACAGCTTGTGCTAGAGGGCTTTCAGGCGGGGCTTTCTTGGATTACGATTCTAAAAAAACGCGAGAGTTTTAGGGTGGCATTTGATGACTTTGATCCTAAGATTATCGCTGCTTATGATGAGCGTAAAATCAATGCACTAATGCAAGATAGTGGCATTATTAGGAATCGTGCCAAAATAGAATCTGCAATTAATAATGCAAAGGCGTTTTTGGCTGTGCAGAAAGAGTTTGGAAGCTTTGATAAGTATATTTGGGGCTTCGTGGGAGGTAAGCCTATTATTAACAATTTTGAAAGTATTGCGGAGTTACCTGCTTCCACGCCATTATCCGATACGATAGCTAAGGATTTGAAAAAACGTGGGTTTAAATTTGTAGGTAGCACGGGTATGTATGCGTTTATGCAGAGTGTGGGGATTGTCAATGACCATTTCACCTCGTGCTTTAAGAGGCATTCAGTTTGTGGCGACTTTTTGGCGAGTGCTTCGGACGCTTCACTGCGGAGTATGTCCAATACGCCTCATTCGCTTACCTCGCACAACACCAAAAATTCACACACAATCTTAGAATGCCAAGATTCTAATGTGGATTCTAAATATATAGGATATAGCCAAAATCAAGGGCGGCAGGATTTTGTAGATAAAAATGGAGCTTTGCAAGATGAGGCGAGGGAATTACCTCAAGCGGTAATGACCGAAGTTGAGAGGGCAGACTCCGCAAAAAGTGGCAAAGAGACGCCAAGCAAAGTTTTGTGTGCGGTGAGTGGTGGGGTTGATTCTAGTGTCGTTGCAGCTTTGCTTTATCGTGCCATAGGAGAGAATCTTATCCCTGTGTTTGTGGATACAGGGCTTTTACGCAAGGGCGAGAGAGAGGCAGTGGAGAAAATGTTTAGAGAAAACTTAAAAGTGCCTTTGATTACTGCGGACGCAAACGAGTTGTTTTTAAAGCGACTTAAAGGTGTGCTTGACCCAGAGAGGAAGCGCAAAATCATTGGCGAGACTTTTATTGAGGTGTTTGAAAAAGAGGCGAAAAAGCACAATGCAAAGGGCGAGATAAAATTCCTTGCACAAGGCACACTTTACCCCGATGTGATAGAATCTGTGAGTGTCAAGGGTCCCTCTAAGACGATAAAATCTCATCACAATGTCGGTGGGCTGCCTGAATGGATGAAGTTTGAGCTGATTGAGCCATTACGAGAGCTATTTAAAGATGAAGTGAGGGCGTTAGGTAGGGAGCTAGGAATGCCTGAATCTATGCTAATGCGCCACCCCTTTCCGGGACCCGGACTTGCCATTCGCATTATGGGCGAGGTGAATAAGGCGGATTTGGATTTGCTGCGTGAGGCGGATTCTATCTTTATAGACGAGTTGCATAAAGCGGGGCTGTATGATAAGGTGTGGCAGGCGTTTTGTGTGCTACTGAATGTGCGAAGTGTAGGCGTAATGGGCGATAATCGCACTTATGATAATACGATTTGTGTGCGAGCTGTGGAGGCGTTGGACGGAATGACAGCGAGTTTCTCACACTTACCCCACGCATTTTTAGAGAGCGTTTCAAATCGCATAATCAACGAAGTAAAAGGCATTAACCGCGTAGTGTATGACATCACCTCAAAACCACCGGGGACTATTGAGTGGGAGTAGGGAATGACGCAAAGTGTAAATAATTTGAAGCAGTTTTTCACGCCAAAAGAAGCAAGTGTGTGGGCTAGTGCATATTTAAATAAAAGAGTAACAAACTCCAACATTTTGTATCTTATTAACTATGGAAAAGTGGCAAATTATGCGATAAATTCTAAGGAAAATTTGGTTAGCAAAGATGAGTTAAAAGCCTATTATGATACGCGCTACACGCAAGAAAGCCACAGCTACCCACTAGCTTTTGCAAACTATAAAGAGGCAGAGACAACTAAGCATATTCATAGACTTCACCCCTATAAAGGTAAATTTATCCCCCAGCTTGTGGAGTATTTTTTAGACTCTCATACTGATACACTGAAAACAGAATCTTATTTTAAAAAAGATGATATTGTGCTAGATATTTTTGCAGGAAGTGGCACGACTTTATGTGTGGCAAGTGAATTGGGAATGCACAGCATTGGGATTGATGTTTCTTGCTTTAATACTATGCTTGTTAATGCGAAGTTGGGGCGTTATGATAGTAATCTTTTAGAAAAAGAATGCCACAGGCTTATCCAAGCTTTAGAATCTTTTTATGAAAATAGTAATATAAAGGCTTTTGAAGAGACTTTAACTCAACATTTAAATGCGTTTAATGTAGAGTTTTTTCCTAAAGATTTTAAACGCAAAGTAGTGCTAAAAGAAATTGATGAAAAAGTCTATGGAGAAATAAAAGAAAGAGAATTTTTAAGCATTTATGACAAGCTAGTTAAGCAATTCAATATTGATTTAAATGTTAAAAATAATGGAAGTTTTTTAGATTTTTGGTATATAGAATCTATTAAGCAAGAACTTATTTTACTAAAAAATGAAATCACAAAAGCACCGAAAGATTTGCAAGAGATTCTAAACATTATTTTAAGCCGCACTGCACGAAGTTGTAGGGCTACAACACACGCCGATTTAGCCACCTTAAAAGAGCCTATGTTAAGAAGCTATTATTGCAAAAAGCACGGCAGAATTTGTAAGCCACTTTTTAGCTCTTTAAAATGGTTTAAAAGCTATGTAAAGGATACGCTAAAGAGAATCAAAGAGTTTGAGACTTTAAGAAGTGATTGTTTTGGTCTGTGTCTTAATGCAGACTCTTGTGATGTAGATATTGTAAATGAAACAAAAAAGCAAAATGCTATTTTTGCTAATCTCTTGCATTCACAAAAAATTGCTGGAATCTTTAGCTCTCCTCCTTATGTAGGGCTAATAGATTATCACGAGCAGCACGCTTATAGCTATGAACTATTGAATTTAGAGCGAAAGGATACTCTAGAAATAGGTGCGAAACTAAAGGGGCAAAGCAAAAATGCTAGAGAAAACTATACAAAAGCGATTGCAATGGCTTTAAAAAATGCAAAAAACTTTTTAAAACAAGACTACAATGTGTTTTTAGTAGCAAATGATAGATTTAATCTCTATCCAAGTATTGCGGAAATGGCAGGAATGCAGATTATTAAACGCTATGATAGACCTGTGCTAAATCGCAGTGAAAAAGACACAAATGCGTATAGCGAGAGCATTTTTCACTTAAAGGATAAAAATGAAACAAGCAATTAAAAATAGACTGATTCAAGCCCTAAGAAATAAGTTTGAGAATTATAAACCAGAAAGTAACTATATGCCCTTTCACACAAGGCTCTTAGGTAAAGTAGAATGGCTTTATATAGTTTTATACAAAGCCTTAATACAAATTTTGGCACAAGTATTTTTGAACCTGTTGCAGAAGAGCTGGGATTAAAGAAGTTTGATAGTATCAAGCGACAAGCAAGTGCAGGAGATACCATAACTAAAAAAGCTCAAAGAGTGATACAAGAGATTATGGATAATTTAGAAAGTGCAAATGCTAGACCAGATAAACAAAGTGAAATTGCTAGAATCCTAGAAGTAGCACAAAGTGGGCAAACAAGCACGATTAAACCTACAAAAGTGGATTTGTTTTTGCAAAAGGGCGATGATGTGTATTTGATTGATATTAAAACTGCTAAGCCAAACAAAGGCAGTTTTAAAGAGTTTAAACGCACACTTTTAACTTGGGTGGCGTGTTTTGGGCTATCTCACCCAAATCTTAAGTTTCAATCACTCGTAGCCATTCCTTACAATCCTTACGCACCAAAACCTTACGAGCGTTGGACGATGGCGGGAATGCTAGATTTAGAGTTTGAACTCAAAGTAGCAGACGAATTTTGGGACTTTCTAGGTGGGGTGGGAAGCTATGCTATGTTGTTGGAGGCATTTGAGGAAGTTGGAATTGAAATGCGAGAAGAGATTGATGAATATTTTAAGCGATTTAATAATGGATAAAGTGAATTGTTAAAAGAGCTTAACAGATTGCAAGAAGCAGGGTAATTGAATGGGGTAAAAATAAGAATCCACGCAAGAAAGTTTATATAGATGAATGCAAAGGCAAAAAGATACAAGATATTTGGGAGTTTAAAGACTCTCAAAATCCAGCCTATCCTACCGAGAAAAATAGAGCAATGCTAAGGCGTATTATTGCTATGTCGTCAAATACAGAATCTAAAGTTATGGATTGCTTTTGTGGTGGTGGGGGATTTTTACAAGAAGCCCTAAAATTAGGGAGAAAATTCATCGGCATTGATGAAAGCGTTGAAGCAATAAAACTTAATCAAAAATGGATAAAGAAAAGTGAAAATCATTTATTTAGCCGTAATATTGCTTTGATTGAGAAGTGTGTTTCAAACCATATAATTAATGAAGTGAAAGAAAATAATCATATGGAAAAGATAAGCACTTGAAAACTTCAAGAAATGATTAATTTGGAGTAAAATCCAATTGCCATTATTATAACTCAATAAATTTAAATATATTTTTTGGATAAATATTACTCTCATGGTTACCTGTTTGTAAAATTTTTTATTATGAAATTACAAGGGGATTTAAACAACAATAATGCTGGTTCTCACTATGTTTTAATACACCTAAAGACTCACAACTACTCAAACACCAAACTATCGCCAACCTTTAGATTTTGGGATTGCAAAAAGCTTGTCATTGTCATTTTTGATTTATTTTGTGGTGTTACAGATTCTATCCATAATGCACCATTTTCACATGCGATACATGCCATATTTTGTTTTATTGCTAGGATTGTGCCTTTTTGCTTAGCTACTTTATTTTGTATAGAATCTTTTGGGATAGAATCTTGTAGTTTAGAATCTCTTAAAGTAGGATCTTTCAAACTAGAATCTTGTAAAACAGAATCGCTTAACACAGAGTTATCTAACACATAATCTTGTATCATATTAATCTTTAAAACGCTATCTTTATACTTCGTCCATACCCCAATATGTCCTAATGCTAAGAAATGCAAGTAGCAAGTATAAGAGTCTATAAAATCTAAATAGCAATCATTTTTTGTAAGCTTTTTGCAATAGCTTGCAATGTCGTGGTTTTGTGGTGTAGTTTGCAATGTATTGTGCTTTATATCATTAAGCACTTTTTCTAGCAAAGAGATTCCATAAGGTGCTAATGTGTGAAAGACTTCTGCTACATTTTTCCTTGCGACTATGTCTTTTTCTATCTTTTGTATTGCAGCGATATTGCCACTATCAAGCCCCTCATTCATATAAATCACGCTTAAGCCAAAGTGTTTATAATCATTCATAATACTTGTTTGAATAGGACTTGCACCACGATAATGGGGCAGTAAAGACCCATGCAAGTTAAGGCAAATATAACGAGATACAATCTCTTTTTTTAGAATCTTGCCATAGGCTACTACAATGATGGCTTCAATCTTTTGCTTTGTGTCTATATTATGTAAAATTTCTATAATATCTATGCTTTTTTCAGGTTGAAAGCAAGGGATATTATTTGTTAAAGCACATTCTTTTACTTCTGGTGCTTTTAGAATCTTTTTTCTACCAAAGGGCTTGTCTGGCTGTGTTATCACAGATAAAATCGTGTGATTTTTCATAAGCCCTTCTAGAATCTCTTTAGCAAATAATGGTGTGCCTAAAAAAACAATATTCATAACTCCCCCTTATGATGCGATTTGTTCGCTCACAATCTCTTGATTATAAAGCCATTCACTACACCATGAAGCAATGCCTAACGCATAAAGTGTAAGCTGTGCGTTAAAAAACTCGCCACGAAGCATACTGCTACTGCATAGCACAAAATATAAAATGCTAAGAGAAAGTAAAATAATATTTGCATATTCATAGAATCCAAATAGCTTTTTATTGCGAAATAGCACATAAAGTAGTAATATATTTGCTATCACAAAACAAGTAAAATGGATATATTTACTCACTAAGGGTGAGAAATAGGGGTGATAGGCATTTGCACTCATAAATATGATGATAGTCGTTATACTTGGCTCTAAAATAAGCATGGATTTACCGATTCTATGCTCTATATTAATTTTTAGAGAAAGTGCCTTATAAGCTAAAGGCAAAATAATAAATAAAATCCAGCATGCAAATGAGATAAAAAACTCAAATGAAGTATAGTAAGACTGCCATGTCTGCATGATATTTTCTTCACTAAGTAGCAAGTCCATAGAATCTTTTTCAAAAATCTTTCCACTTAGCCAATACAATAATACACATACAATACATAACAAAATAAAAGCGGTAATGCTAACTATAAAAGGTGCCGTTTTGCCTAGAGTTTGCCTTTGTTTATACATGCGGATAGGCATGCTAAGAAGTGTTAAAAGCACAACGAAAAGCAGAATGCAAGAGAATATATCATATATGCGACCATCTTCTGCTAATAGAGTAAAAAGCTGTGAGAAAATAGGCATAAATTCTGCACTTAAAAGAGCTAACGCATTAAAAACAAAAAGAGCAAAAAATAGATAAGAATACACAATAGTATTAAATCGCAACAATATCTCCAAATAAATATTTTCATTATTGTAATAAGAAAAAGCTAACTCATAAGATATAGAATCTAAAGCCTTTTTAACCCAGAGTGATTTTTACCCTTTTTATACGAGTTTCTTCAATCTCTAAGACTTCATATTGACATTTTTCATCACTAATCATATCGCCAATATTTGGCATATCTCCAAAGAGTGTTAGCACATAGCCACCGATGGTAACTTGCATAAACTCCTCATCATACTCAAAGCCAAAGATACTCTCAACCTTTTCTAAATCTACCTTGCCATCAAACTCATAGGTTTTATCATCAAGCTTTTTGTAATCAGCATTCTCTTTAGTATCCATTACAATGCTACCCATGATTTCATGCATAATATCTTGTGAGGTGATCATACCCGCCGTGCCGCCGTATTCGTCAATTACAAGGGCGGTATCAACTTTCTTTTTATTCATCTTTAATAGAATCTGCGAGATTGAGGCACTCTCTGGGACAATCAGCATTTTTTTCGCAAAGGAATCAAAGCTAATAGGCTGATAATTATTCTTAATATTTGCCGCAAGCACATCGCGTATATGAATAACGCCTATCACATTATCTTTACTTCCATTACAATAAGGATAACGCGTATGATTTGGACCTGATATAATAGTCTCAATATTTTTTTCATAACTCAAAGTCTTATCAAGGCATATCATATCTTTTCTGGGTGTCATAATCTCTCTCGCAAGAGTATCGGAGAAATCAACCGCATTTTTGATAATCTCACCTTCAATAGAATCTAAAAATCCACCTTTTAAGCTTTCACCCACAATGATTTTTAGCTCTTCATCACTATGGGCTTCACTATGGGCTTGAACTTTTAATAGCTTTAAAAACATAGATGAAGCAAAGTCAAAGAATTTAATCACTGGGAAAAAGATAAGCCAAAAAAGATAAAGCGGACGAGCAATCGCTAAAAAGGCTGTCTCACTTTTAGCAATAGCAATGGATTTTGGGACAATCTCACCTAAAATCACATGAAGAAGCGTTACTAAACTAAATGATATAAGCAAACTAATGGTATCTAAAAGCTGCGTATGGACTTGAAAAATCGCATTCATACTATATAGAATCAAAGCGGTGATATGATTCCCCACCCAACCTAGTGCAAGTGAGCTTAGCGTAATGCCAAGTTGAGTAGCGGAGAGATAGCTATCAAGGGAATTAGACATTTTAAGGGCTAGTCTTGCGACTTGATTATTTTGCTTTACAAGCTCTTCTAAGCGAGACTTCCTAACTTTTACCATAGCGAATTCGGATAACACAAAAAAAGCATTTAAAAGAATAAGAATAAATGCCAATAAAACCATACCAATCGAGTGATAACTATCCGTATCCAAAATAACTCCTTGTTACATACAGAATCTTTATGCTAAAACACAGAGTGCAAAAAGGATTCCATAAACATAAAGCAATATTCTAGCATGTTAATCTTAAAATGTGCTAAAACGCACTTTGATATACTTTACTTAAGATTGAAGTATTCATGTTGTAGAATCTCCAAACGCATTGCTAAAATACTTTAAAGCGTAACCCACATTCTGCAAATATCGTAAAATCATGCTGAAAATATCTATCGCTAAGCCATGTCCCAACTTTTAAGGCAGCAAATGGCGTGAGTTTTTTATACTGCTTTAGTGGATTATGATAGATTCCTATCGCAAAGATTCCATGTCGCCATATACCTTTATATGAGCCTATCTGCTCTATCACTCCATCAACACCAAAGCGTATGCCAAGACTTGTGATACTATAAAGCAGCATTATATCATGGGCTACATGCACATCGCTTGGTCTTACTACAACATTATCTGTGGAATAGTATAAAAATGTATTAGGACTTACATCAAGGGCTTTATATATAGTAATAAAAGGGCGATACACAAATACTAAAAAGTCATCTTTTATCGGCAGACCGAGTGTAAGATAGGGGACGATTTGAAAAAGCAGGGTATTGCCACCTGTGCGTATGACTTCTTTTGTGCTTTTTGGTCCGCCTGTAACTGCATGTGCGTAGTCTCTTTGAGATTCTATAAGCACGGGTTTGCCAAGCTCACTCCATGCCCCTTCATAAGTTACATTAAACACAATCCCAAAAAAGCTAAAAGGCTGAAAAACTACAAAAGCCCCAAGTCTTCCATAACTTGTAAAAGTCGCCTCAATCCCGCTATTTATCTCAGCACTCCCAAAAAATAGCGGATGTTTATCTCTAAATAATGCTTGTTTATAGTAGAATTGACTTGTGTAACTTACACCTAAATAGTTGTATTTAAATCCGCCCTTATTTGTGAAATACCAGCCTGTCTCATCGCTTAAATCTGTGATTCTAGATTCTAATTTTTGTGCTACATTATCTCGCAAATGTTTTTCTAAATTCTCACTCTCTTTTGTAGTATCTGCAAAGCCCATAACAAAGCATAAGCATATAATACTTTTTTGAAATCTTTTCATAGCATATTCCTATATGTTAAAACATAATTATTTAAATTCCAAAACAATATTATTATCTTGCGGTTTTAAATCATGCCAAATATTTATAATCAAATCTCTCTTTTTATGTAGCACGAGTTTGCCAAACATGCCTAACTCTTTAGAATCTGGGATAAGTTTTTGATCTTTTTGTGGCATCTCATCACCCATGTAATGAGCGATAAAGGCACTGCTGATATAAGGTGCTAATATATTTTGATCTTTTTTGCTTACAAAAAATTTATCCATAACTGCCTTGCCAAGCACTTCAAAGCCATTTTTTGTATATTCTGTGGCAAATGTTTGAAAGTCTTGCACACTTGGAATCTCTTTTACAATAGAAGTTGTGATAAAAGCCTTATTATCCTTTAGCGTTACAAAGCGATAGGGCGAGGGTGCGGATACAAGTGAGCCTGTCTCAATATCATATAGCACCTTGCCATTAAACTCTTGCATACTTATATCATTCGCATGAAAATGTCCCGTGAAAACCATGCGGACATTATAGAAAGCAAACATTTTTGCTATCGCTTGAAAATTTTCTATCAAATATTCGGGGTAAAAGGTCGCATTACCTGTATAATGCTCTAATATTCCGTGATGAAAAAAGGCAATGACTGCTTTTCCTTGTCTGTTTGCCTCAATTAAATTTGCTTCAATCCATTGCAGCGTTTGCGGATAGAATTTCCCATCTACAATAGGATCTTTTTTCATGCTATTTTCAGGGAATCTCGTGCTATCAAGCCCAAAAATCCATAAACCCTCCACTGGCTCTATAATATAGCTTAGAGAATCTGGATCTTTTTTTATCGCTTGATTGTAGCCAAAATCCGCATAGATTCTAGCAAAGTCTTCTTTTTGAGCGGACTTTACTTGCTTTGTTGTAGCACCATGAAAGCTTCTTGCATGTGAGTTATTTACATCATGATTGCCCGGGACTACATAGGTTTGAATGCCTTGTGCTTTTAAGTCGTATAAACGCTTTTGTAATATTTCATGTGAGCTTATCTCGCCATCTTTTGTTAAATCCCCTGAAATTAGCACAAATTGTGGCTTTTTTGAGGCAATATCACTTAGGGCAGATTCTAGAATCTCTACACTTTGGACTAGCATTTTTCTATCATTATTAAGATATTCTTTGAAAGCCTCGCCATCTACTCCAAGATTTGTATCATAGATATGCGTATCGCTTAATACCGCAAAATAGGCTTGTGGATATGCAGGGGTTGCCTTTTCTTCTATGCTGCTTTTAAGTGTAGAATCACTCTCATAAGAAAAAGTCGGCAAGGTAGAAGAACACGCACAAAATATAATATTTACACATAGGATTAAAAGAAGTTTTTGCATAATACACCTTTCATATAAATTAATGTAGTGTATTCTATCGCTGTAAAATTATTATAAAATGGCTGTAAAAATCATCTCTTAAAGATTTAAAATATTATTTGTGTGATTGTAATATTGATATTGCGTTTAGATTCTATAAGTAGATATTAGACTAGATTCTATGGGTGAAATATCTCTATGATTATGCTAGATTCTATAAAAACAAAGCTATCTCTCTATAACAATGCCATTTGCTAAAAAACTCTCATTAGATTCTATACAAGTAGGACATGTATTGCAATGCTTCTCACCACCCCTGTAACAGCTATATGTCTTTGTATAATCAACACCCAAACTTAAACCAAGCTTTACTATCTCTTTTTTATCCCAATTACAAAATGGACTACAAAGCTTAACTGCACCACCACTTCCCTGCATAATACTCTCATTCATAGAATCTATAAAAGTCTTCGTGCAGTCTGGATAGAGTGGATGATCTCCTGCATGATTTGCTAATACAATCTCTTTATAGCCAAGAGATTCTGCAAGTCCAGCTGCAACACTAAGAAAGATCCCATTTCTAAAAGGCACAACAAGTTTTGCCATAGATTCCAGATTATAAGAATCTTGTGGAATGCTCTCACTACTATTTTGCAGCAAGGCACTCTTAAAGCCTATAAATACGCTACTCATATCTAAAAGTGTGTAAGAGATATTTTCATCTTTACATATCCGCACAGCAGAATCTATCTCTCTTTTATTATGCAAACTTGGATATTTAAAGATTAAGGCATGTGTAGCACACTCTTTTTTACTCCAAAATAATGCTGTGGTACTATCTACTCCACCGCTAAATAATACTAATCGCATGTTTTTATCCTGTAATATTCTGTATTTTTAGATTCTATCTAGATTCTATAAAAATTCGCCCTTGTCTATACAATTTGGGCGATTGGCTGAATTGTGATGGATAGTCATATCGCTTAGAAACTCATACCATCACAATTCAGCCAAAGCCACAGAACAACTGCTAGAATTTGTAGTTTTGTTTGCGTGCTCTGTTGGTGTGGACTCTAAAACCTACACACCTGTGCTACCAAAGCCATTTGTATTTCTCTCTGTTTCATTCACTTCTGCTACTTCGATGATATTTACTTGTGGCAAGGCACTTACTACACCTTGTGCGATTCTATCCCCAGCATTTATAACAAAATCTTGTGTGCTAAAGTTTGCTAGAATGATTTGCAACTCCCCCCTATAATCGCTATCAATAGTCCCAGGGGAATTTAGCACCATAATCTTATGCTTTAAGGCTAAACCACTTCTACTTCTCACCTGTATCTCATAGCCTTTATCTATTTGCATACAAAGCCCTGTGCGAATTAATGCATGGCTATTAGCCTTTAACAAACAAGATTCTAAAGCATGAAAGTCAAATCCAGCGGACTCAGCCGTTGCAAACTGCGGTATTATCGCATTTTCATGTAGCTTTTTAAATTGCAGGGTAATGGCATGTTTTGTTTGCATTCTTAAATCCTAGTATAAATTTTATTTGCTTTTTACAGATTCTATGCGGTTTAGTCGCTCTTCTTCTTGCTCTTTATACAGCGTAGCACAGCCTTTTGCAAGCTCTCTTATCTTTAGAATGTATTCTTGTCTTTGTGCGACAGAGATAGCCTTCCTTGCATCAAGCACATTGAAAAAATGGCTTGATAGCATAGTATAGTCATAGGCTGGTAATGGCAACTTTGCAAGTAGGCAATTCCTTGCTTCATTCTGTGCGTTTTCAAAGCTTGTAAATAAAAATGCAGTATCTGCCACCTCAAAATTATATTTTGAAAACTCATATTCACCTTGCAAATGCACATCAGCATACTTCATACTCTCATTCCATGCAATATCAAATACAGATTCTACCCCCTGTATATACATAGCAAGTCGTTCAACCCCATAGGTAATCTCCACACTCACACTTTCACATGGGATACCGCCTACTTGCTGAAAATAGGTAAATTGCGTTACCTCCATACCATCAAGCCACACTTCCCAGCCAAGCCCCCATGCCCCAAGTGTTGGCGACTCCCAGTTATCCTCTACAAAGCGAATATCATGTGCGTTTGTATCTAGCCCTAAAGATTCTAAACTCTGTAAATATAGCTCTTGTATATTATCTGGTGAGGGTTTAATTAAAACTTGAAATTGATAATAGCTTCCAAGTCGATTTGGATTCTCCCCATAGCGACCATCAGTTGGTCTGCGAGATGGTGCGACATAGGCGGTAGCCCATGGCGTCTTATCAAGACTTCTTAGCAATGTCGCAGGGTGAAAAGTCCCAGCCCCAGCGGGTATATCATAGGGTTGTAAAATCGCACAGCCCTTTGTGTTATTAAAAGTAGCATTCGCCCAAAATGTTTGTAGCTTTAATAGAATCTCTGAAAATGTCAGCATAAAAATCCCTGTTAAAAAATATCGCTTAAAAAAGTGTAGCATAGCAAAAGATTATGAAGTTTTAATGCTTTGTGTATTGAAAATATCGTGCGAGATTATAGAGTGTGTTATAATTCTAAAGGTAAGGGATAAAGGAAAACTATGCGATTATACATTCTATTTTTTATGCTTTTTTATCTATGCTATGCAAAAGATTCTAAAAATGAGTTAAGTGAGAGTGAGAGAAAAAATGCCATTGTAGCTTGTGCGAACTCGCATTTAGAATCTTGTGAAAAGCTTTTAAATGATAATCTACCAGATATACGCACTTGCAATGTCCGCACGGAATGTGAATTTAGCGGGTGGCTCTACATTCAAGTGCAAGAATACACGCAATCACTCCCCTATCTCAAAAAAGCATGTGATAATAATCATAAAGAAGGTTGCGATAAACTAGGCTTTAGCTATCAGCGACTAAATAATTATAGAAAAGCAAAAAAATACTATAAAATCGCTTGTAATAAGGGCAGTATGAGTGGCTGCTATAATCTTGCTATGCTTTATTATGATGGTTTAGGTGTGAGACATAGTTATGAAATGGCAAATACACTTTTTGAAAAAATCTGTGATAACAGAGAGGGGCTTGGCTGTCTGCAACTTGGCATAGCCTATAAAGAGGGCTTAGGCGTGATACAAAATCAAGATAAGGCAAAAATGTATTTTGAAAAAGGGTGTTCTTTGAGTAATAATGAATCTTGCAATTTCCTTGATGAGTATAAAGGTGATATGCAGGAAGATTTACAAAATGATTTAAATGAAGCACAAGAAATACCAGATTCACTAGATTTACAAGAAAAGAAAGACTTGCAGGATATGCGACAATAGGAAGAAGTTAAGGGTGAGTGAATATGTAGAAACTAAACATATTTAGTTATACTTAAATAATAATAGAATCTTATTTTTGATTCTATGCCTTACTATATAATGATATGGAATCAAACAAGCAACACATAGAATCTGCTTCCCGAAAAACAAACAGATTCTAAAAAGCATAATTTAAATGATACTAAAAACTTTTTGCTACACTTCTAGGTTTATAAACACAACTTAAGGAAATGATATGGTAGAACGATACGCAAGAGAAGAGATGAAAAAACTTTGGGATATGAATGCGAAGTATTCTGCTTGGCTAGAAGTAGAAAAGGCATTAGTGCGTGGCTGGAATAAGCTAGGGCTAATCCCTGATAGCGATTGTGAAAAGATATGTAAAAACGCGAAATTTGACATCGCTAGGATTGATGAGATTGAGTCTGTTACTAAGCACGATTTAATCGCCTTTACCACTTCTGTGGCGGAGAGCTTGGGAGAGGAGAGCCGATGGGTGCATTATGGGATCACTTCTAGTGATTGCATAGATACCGCTGTGGCACTGCAAATGCGAGATAGCTTAAAGATTATTTTAGATGATATTAAACAAGTGAGAGAGGCGATAAAGACAAGGGCTTATCAGCATAAAGACACGCTAATGGTGGGGCGAAGCCACGGGATCCACGGAGAGCCTATCACCTTTGGACTCGTTTTGGCGATATGGTATGATGAGCTAGGGCGGCATTTAAAGGCATTGGAATCTACGCTTGAAGTCATCTCTGTGGGGCAGCTAAGTGGGGCAATGGGGAATCTCGCCCACACGCCTATGGAGTTAGAAGAACTCGTTTGCAAAGAGCTTGGACTTAAACCCGCCCCCGTGAGTAATCAAGTGATACAGAGGGATAGATACGCTAGGCTTATGAGTGATTTAGCCCTTTTGGCGAGTAGTTGTGAGAAAATCGCTGTTGGAGTGCGACATCTGCAACGCACAGAAGTCTATGAGGCTGAAGAGTATTTTGAATCTGGGCAAAAGGGAAGCTCTGCTATGCCACATAAGCGAAACCCGGTTTTAAGCGAAAACATCACAGGACTTTGTAGAATAATCCGCGCTTATGCAATGCCCGCAATGGAGAATGTCGCACTATGGCACGAGCGAGACATCAGCCATAGTAGCGTGGAGCGATTTATCTTGCCAGATAGCTTTATCACCACGGATTTTATGCTAATGCGTTTAAAAGGGCTGCTTGAAAAGCTAGTGGTGTATCCTAAAAATATGATGAAAAACCTAAACCTTACAGGTGGGCTTGTATTCTCACAGCGAATCTTGCTAGAGCTACCTAAAAAAGGCGTATCCCGCGAAGATGCCTATAAAATCGTGCAAAGAAATGCGATGAAGGTTTGGGGCGATTTGCAAAATGGTGAGAGTGCATTAAACGATAAGGGCGAATCGCTTTACTTGCAATATTTACTTGCTGATAGTGAGCTTGTGGGACTTATCGGGGAAGAGGCAATCCGCGAATGTTTTGAGTTTAGCTACTACACAAAAAATGTGGATTCTATCTTTCAAAGGGTGTTTGGATAGAGACTAAGAAAAAGGATAAAAATGCAAGTGGTTTTAGAGCTTTTTGTTGGAAAAACGGGAATACAGCATATAGTCGTTTAAAAGATTTTTTGCTATATAAAAAGCGATTTTATATTTTATTTTACAATTGTAGAGCATATGCACCATAAAAAAGCCCTACACTTATAAGGCTTTGTGAGTATTGATACTTTTTTGCATTAGTTTTTGAACGGTGGAGAGAGTTATTTTTTTATAGATTGCTAGGTTAATATCAACATTCGAAATAGCAGTTTTTATCCAATAAAGTTTCACAAATTAGCCTTTCTTATATAGTGTGTCAAATCGCAATAAACCAAATGTTATAATCCTTTGCTCACCAAAGGATATATTCTCTGTTTAAAGTTCTCAATAATTCCTTTTTAGTTCAACCAAGAAAAATTGTTTTGCTAAAAAATATCCCTATGAATCTTATATTTTCATTGCATTCAGCATAACAACTAATAGAATCTAGACATTTGTTAATAAGCTAATAAATACGCGATAATATTGGATATATTTATCGTATTTATATTTTTGCTTGACTTGTTTTTTTTTTTTGTAGAATGCCGACATGCCAGATTTGGCAGATTTTTTTAATTAAGGAGTCTATTATGACAATTAGAGATGCGGCACATGCAAGAGAGTTAGCACAAAAGGCAAAAGCATTGAAAGCTACACATAATCAAGCAGATAAGGCAGAGTTTGAGAAAATTAAGACTGCACTGCTTAGTCAAGGATATGGCGCTCTTGTGCGTGAATATGGTATTGAGAGTTGGTGATATAAGACTATGCAAGATAAATAGCTCTTATTTAGCATTATAGTCTTTTAGGCGGGGAAACATGCCTACTAGACCTAAACAACATGCTTATCATGCTAAATGTTGCACTTGGGTAGTGTGATAGGAAGTTTCAGACCTCCTTTAGAAGTAGAACTTTTCTTAGGAAAAGTCAAACACCCTGAAAGAAAGAATCAAGGTGCGATTTATCTCGCCTTGATTCTTTTGTATCCTATGATATACTAAATACGACATACTGATGAAATCTAGAATCTAGCCACTTTAAAATCTTTTATTTCATTCATAGAATTTATGATATTCATATAATCTTAATCATAAAGAGAAGTCATATAGCAAGAAAATTAATATAGCTATCCCCCTTTTATCTCTGATTTAATCTGTTAAATTATTCACTTACCAAAAGTTCTCTCTCTTTGTTTAAAGTCATCAATAATTCTTTTGCATTCCTTTTTAGTTAAACCCGGAAAAAGTGTTTTGCTGAAAAATATCTCTGCATACGCACATTGCCATAATAAAAAGTTTGAGATTCTTGAAGCACTGCCAACACGGAGTAATAAATCCACATCTTCGCTAATATCAAGGTTTGCACTGATATTTTCTTCTGTAATCTCTAACTTCTTATCCACCACTCTTTTAACCGCACGCACAATCTCATCTTTTGCCCCATAAGATATAGCGACATTCACACATAAGGTTTTGCAGTGTCTTGTTTGCTCTTCAAAGTCTGCAATATCTTTGCGTAAATCTTGGCTAAGTTTGTCTAGCTGTCCAATCGCTCTAAATCTCACATCATTACTTAAGAATCTCTCAAGGCTTTCATCGAGATATTTTTTCAATAGCTTAAAAAGATAGTCAATCTCTTCTTGTGGTCGCTGCCAATTCTCTGTGCTAAAAGCAAAAAGTGTTAAGTGTTTAATGCCCTCTTCAATGCAGACTTCAATCACTTTTTGTATCGTATTTGCCCCATGCAAATAGCCTATTTTCTCTAAGATTCCATTCTTTCTAGCCCATCGTCTATTGCCATCCATAACGACTGCCAAATGTCTTAATTCATTCATCTTTTTCCTTTTATTAATTATAGAATCTTTATGCTTTAAAATTTTCGCCTAAATAGTATTTTCTAACCAAAGGATTCTCATAAATCTCTTCGGCCTTGCCACTTGCAAATAACGCACCGCTTTTAATCACATAAGCACGATGGCATACACCAAGTGTCTCGCGGACATTATGATCAGTGATTAATACGCCAATATCCATTTCCACTAAAGTTTGTATAATCTTTTGAATGTCAAGCACAGCGATAGGATCTACACCAGCAAATGGCTCATCAAGCAAAATAAACTTAGGATTCTTAATCAAAGCCCTGGCAATCTCTACGCGTCTTCTCTCGCCACCACTAAGGCTTACGCCCTTTCTATCCCTGATTGTTTCAATATTAAAGGCTTCTAGCATGACTTCAATGCGATTTTCTTGCTCTTTTTTGCTTTTAAAGGCACTTTGAGCGGCTAATAAAAGATTATCTTCTACACTTAAATCCTTAAAAATGCTAGATTCTTGTGGCAAATAGCCAATGCCTAAATGACTTCTCTCATGTAGGGGCTTTGCAGAAATATCATTATTATCTAAAAACACCTTGCCACCACTTGGCTCAAGCAAGCCGCAAATCATATAAAAAGTCGTTGTTTTACCCGCACCATTTGGACCAAGCAAACCAACGACCTCACCGCTATGCACTTCAAGTGTAATGCTTTCTACAATTCTTGTTTTTTTGATAGATTTACTTAGATTTTCTGCTTTTAATACACTCATGTAGTTTCTTTGCTATGTATTTTTTGAAATGATACCTTATATTTCAAAAAATACTGCTTTTTTAGAATCTTTTGCTTGCTTTTTACAAAGACTATATAAAGTCTAAGCGTAAAATACAAGGGATTTAGCCGACAATAATGCCCGGTATTATATATGCAATAATCGCAGTCCAAATACCAATGAATACAACAAAGCCAAGAGAATATTTAAGGGTGAATCTAAAGAGTTCAGATTCCCTACCTACAAGACCTACCGCAGCACATGCGATAGCTATGCTTTGTGGGCTTATCATCTTACCTACGACACCGCCAACCGTATTTGCTGCCATGAAAAGCACTTCAGGCATATCAAGGGCTTTAGCAGTAACTTGCTGCAATGGACCAAAGAGTAGATTAGAGCTTGTATCACTACCGGTTAAGAATACCCCTACCCAACCAATAAAAGGTGAGAAGAATGGGAAGAGTGAGCCAGTGTGAGCTAGGGCTAATCCCATTGTAGCGGCTTGACCGCTATTTTTAGAGATGATAGCAAAGGCTAATACAAGTCCAATGGTAAGCACTGGGATAGACATTTCTTTAATAGTCTCACTTGCAGATTCTATAACTTGTGTCGCATTCGCACGAAGCACGATAATGCTAAGTAATGCAGCAAGTAAGATTGCAGTGCCCGGATTCTGGATAATAAGCCATTTCCAATCTGCCCCAAGTGCTGTTGGGTTTGCAACAATAGGAGTTTGCTGTATAATAAGCTGATCAAGACCGGGTATAGTCCATACAATATTTGTGCTAGCTAGTGCATTTCCGGGTTTAAATAAATCTGCAAAAAATGGCATTTGCCACAAGCCGATTGTAAGAACCAAAAGGATAAAAGGCATCCACGCAAGAATTATTTGCGAGAGTGGATACTGCTTTGCGACAATGCTAGATTCTGTGTTATTTTCAGCTCTTTCAATATTTGCTGGTTGCCAAAACTTTAAGAATACAGAAGTAACCCCAATCGCCGCAATAGCAGAGATAATATCAGGCAATTCTGGTCCTAAGTGATTAGAACTCCAATACTGCACACCTGCAAAAGTTACTGCCGCTACAAAAACTGCTGGAAAAGTCTCTTTCACCCCCTTAAATCCACTCATAAGAAATACAATGAAAAATGGCACAAAAAGCGTTAAAGGTGGAAGCATTCTCCCCACCATAGCCGCAATATCACCTGCATCAAGTCCTACTGCCTTTGCAAGTGCAGTGATTGGAATCCCAACCGCCCCAAAGGCAACTGGTGCAGTATTTGCAATCATACATAAACCTGCCGCATATAAAGGACGAAGCCCTAAGCCAACAAGTAATGCCGCAGTAATAGCCACAGGACCACCAAAGCCAATAGCACCCTCTAAAAACGCACCAAAGCAAAATGCGATTAAAATAACTTGCAATCTTTGGTCTGGTGTAACAGCGATTACGCTCTCTTTTAGAATCTCAAAATAGCCAGTCTTCACAGCGATTTTATACAAAAATATCGCAGCGATAATAATCCACGCAATAGGCCAAAGCCCCATCAAAAACCCTTGCACGAAACTCATAGCCACCATATTTAAAGGCATACCATACACAGCAAAGGCAATAATCGCACTAAGCCCAACGGTAAGACTTGCAGCAAGCCAACCCTTTAACTTAAACCATACAAGACATGCCAAAAACAATAAAATAGGTAACAATGCTACAAAACCACTTAGCCAAATATTATCAGCAACTGGCGTGTAGTTTTGTATCCATTGTCCTGCTTCAACCACTTCATTCATAACTAGTCCTTCAATCTAAAATTGCAAACTTTTATGAGTATAAACAAAAAAATAAACTTTTAAACAAAAATGTTACGAAAAATCCATACAATAAACAAAAATAGAAAAAAAGTAATGTTTGTGCTGTGTTTTGAAGTATTGTTATAATGTTTTTATCGGATTCCACTTTAAGCCCAAGCGATAAAATAAGTCATTTATACAAACCGCACAAAGTATAACTATAATGCTTGGCAGTATTGTGTAGTGTATATGCAATCGATTTCAATACAAGGAAATAACATGAAATGTCCAATGTGTTTCAAAAATTCTCAATTTCAACCTATTTTTAGCCATCACAATACTTTTGTGTCATGTGGCAGATTAGATTCAGTCGCCACAGATTGCACGAACGATGATTATGCATGTGGTAAGGCTAAGATGGATTTAGTGCAATGCTTTGAATGCGGCTTTGTCTTTAACGCAAGTTTTGATAGGGAATCTATGTGGAAAGAGTATCAAAAAAGTGGCTATATGTCGAGAAAAATTGTTTCAACTTCTATGAATACTTCTATACAGAATATTAAAAATGCCATTATATCGCATTGTGCCGCTATTAATGGTGCTACTACTATGGGGGGGGGGGGGGTAAATCTCATTGAGATAGCCCCCGGAAGTGGCGATTTAGCCATGGAGCTTGCAAAATATTGTGAATTTTTATACACCATTGACCCATCTCTTGTATCCCTTGAGTTTGCAAAAACTACAAATCACTTACACATACAAGATTTTTTTAATTTAGCTTCTATGCAAAAACACATTAAGCACGAAATTCACTGCATTGTCTTTAGACATTTGCTAGAACACATTGATACACCACGAGAGTTTTTAGAAGATGTGGTAAAGCTAATCGCACAAGATGGTATCATCTATGTAGAAGTGCCTAATATAAGAGAGTTTTTTGAAAATGCAAGATTCTATGAAATCTTTCATGATCATTGCGGATATTATCAACAATCTACATTGATTAATATTTTTAATGCAATGGGGTGTGAGCATATCGACACGCTTATGCTTTATAGAAATCAGCATTTAGGACTATTTTTTAAGAAGAAAGCACCACAAAATGTAAAAGACTACACACCAGCCATGCTACCCAAAAATACATATACGATAATGCAAAATGCGATACAAAAGCTTAATATCGCAATCTCGAAGTATAAACGCATAGCATTATATGGAGCTGGTGCGCATGGAAATTCTTTATTAAGTTTTCTTACTTTAGAGAATAGAGTAAAAATTGTATGCTGTTATGACCTAGATACAAGAAAACATGGCAAATATCTACAAAACTCCAAGATAGTTGTAGCAAAGCCATGCAAGGAAACTTATGAAGATATTGAGTGTATTATACTTGCCGCCCCACTCTATGAAGAAGAGATTGTGCAATATTTACAAAAAGATGGATTTAGTGGAGAAATTCTAAAAAGTCTCAATTGCCGCTAATGATAAGTAATATGTGAGATTAGTGTTCTATGAATCTTTTTGTATTTTTTGAGTGATTTGCAATGCTTATGATAAAAAATAATTAAATCCATGCACTCGCAAATCTGTAGTTACACTTAAGTAGGCTAGGATTTAGGGTGTAAAAATAGAGTTTCTAGATTCTGTGCTGAATTTGGGTGGGCTGCGGGGTTTGGGGCGTAATTTTTAGAATCTAGATTCCCAACCACTTGGGCGGGTGCAGGGCTTTGGTGTGCAAGATGTATAGAATCTAGAATCCATGAAACATGTATAGTAAATTATTTGCAATTATGATATATCGCATTTGATACATGTGATGGCAATGGAGGTTTAAAACATGGTGTTTCTAAATTTTGCATAATGACTTCCTTTATTACCTAGCTAAGTTTAATAATACAACATTATCACATTTAAAAAGCATTGTAAATATGTGTCAGAAAGCCATAAGATTATTATATACGAATGCCTATTTCACAAGATAGATTTTCACATTATCACGCACAAACGTAATGCCCTCAAAGTTTTTCTCAATCATAAATGTGCCATTTAATAAACGCAAGAAAGAATCTTCAAAACGCATAACTTCTTCTGGATGACACATTTTTCTCGTGCTTGCACCTTCACTAATTGTAATTTGCTGCTTATTTGCAGAGAGAGTGTAGGGCGACATAAAGTTATTACAACCTGCGATACCTGCTATTTGATTGCTACTAATCTGCATAGATACACCCTCTGCCTGCTCTGGCACACGAGTAAATGCACCATCTATTTCAATAAGACTCACACGCCAATCGCCTATAAGATTCACTACTACGCCACCTTTTTGCCCTATACTTTGTGTATTCATATGCATCATATCTCCATTTGCTAATAGTGTTATAGGCACACATAAGCCTGCTATCAACGCTGTCTTTGCCATTAGTTTTGTGCTAGTTTTCATATGGTCTCCTTACTTGCAGTTTATCATTCTGCGTAAAATAAAGCCATGATTATAGCAAAAAACTAAGTATTTATTTGGTATTTATTGGGTTTTATTGAAAATAATGTGTTCTAGGATTAGTGCATATTGCTTTTTATTATTGTGTGTATAGTGTTTTAAATACTTAATGCTTAATAGCAAAAAACGCAACTTAGATTCTTACAAAATCCCAAAAACACAATTAACACAAAACTTTATGCTATAATACCCCACACTTCACAAAAAACCACAAATTAACACAAAAGGATACACATGGGATTACGAAAACTTATAAGAAAAACTTCTTGGTATAAAAACTATCAAGCAAGGAAAGAATCAAAAATGAGTGATGAAGAATACTTCATATACAGACATAAAAAAATCTTTGGCTATACACCAGACTTTAAAAATCCACAAACCTTTAATGAAAAAATCATTCATAGAATCTTATTTGCAGAAAATTTGTTTGATAGGAATCCAATATACACAGCCCTAGCAGATAAACTCAAAGCTAGAATCTATATAGCAACAATATTAAAAGACTTT